>CAWURM010000021.1:0-29367 GCA_963924965.1 uncultured Flavobacterium sp. | reverse complement strand
CAAGAAAGTATCAATCATCAAGACAAAGTGCTTAATGCTTAAATAGATAAGAATTATTTTACATTTTGTTTTAAACCTACAATTTATTTGTAGGTTTTTTTGTATTATTGTGTTACTTAATTTAACCTTTAAATTTGATTTATGAAAAAATCTTTATTTTGTACAAGCAAAGTTAACTTGAAAAATCTTTTCATTTGCTTTTTGTTTTTTCTTTCCTTTTTGGGGTATTCTCAATCTAAGCAAATTTTTGAGAGTCCTCAGTTGAGAACGATTGTTAATCAGCACAAACTAGTTGCTATTTTGCCTTATAAGGTAAGTATTACGTATAAGAAGCAACCAAAAAATTTTAATGCAGATGCAAACCGTGATCAAGAGAAAAGTATGTCGAATTCAATTCAGTCTAGCATGTATACTTTTTTATTAAGAAAACGTGAGAATTATTCGGTGAGTTTTCAAGATGTAGATAAAACAAATATTCTCTTGAAAAAAGCAGGAATTCTTGATAAGTTGGATGAATTTACAAAGGATGAAATTGCTAAAGTATTAGGCGTTGATAGTGTAATAGGAGGGACTTTTGAGACTGAACAAACGAAATCAGAAGCAGGTGCTATAGCGTCAGCTATATTGTTTGGCGGATTTGGTGGTAAAACAGGGACGGGGACTTTAACAATGACATTAAATAATGGTACAGATGGTGAGTTACTATGGCGTTTTTTTAAAACTATGGACCAAGGACTAGCATCATCAACTGATGATTTGGTTGAAAGTATGATGCGTAAAGTTTCAAGAAATTTTCCTTATGCGAATTAAAAGTTCACACTTCTTTTTTGAAAAGATTTAATAATATAAATCCCCACAGCTTTTAAATGAAAGTTGTGGGGATTTTTTATAGGTTTACCTAAATAAAAACTTCAAACTTTATCCCGACAGTTCGAGATAAACTTGAAACAAAATTTTACCTTTGCAGCATGACAGGACTCGTATATAAATCGACAGGAAGCTGGTACACTGTAAAATCCGAACAAGGGAATTTTATAGAGTGCCGCATGAAAGGGAAATTTCGCATCAAAGGAATTAAAAGCACCAATCCAATTGCTGTAGGTGATGTGGTAGATTATGAGCTCGAAGAATCATCGGATACAATTACGGGAACCATTCACAATATCCATGAAAGAAAGAATTACATCGTTCGTAAATCGGTAAATTTATCCCATCAGATGCATATTATTGCGTCTAATATTGATCGTGTTTTTTTATTGGTTACGGTGAACAATCCACCGACAACATTTAATTTTATAGATCGTTTCCTAGTAACGGCGGAAGCGTATGGTATTGAAACGATTTTAGTTTTTAATAAGATTGATACTTTTGATGAAGCCACATTGGACGAACAATTGTACATGCAACATGTATATCAAGAGGTAGGTTATAAATGCCTACGCGTTTCTTCAACTGAAATGAAAGGAATCGATGCTTTGAAAGAACTGATGATTGGTAAAGTGAGTATGTTCTCCGGACATTCTGGTGTTGGGAAATCAACATTAGTGAATGCCATGGAACCGTCTTTGCATTTGAAAACCAAAACCATTTCGGATGCCAGTAAACAAGGGCAGCACACGACCACTTTTGCTGAAATGTACGATTTGTCCTTTGGCGCAAGTATTATTGATACTCCTGGAATAAAAGGTTTTGGAATGGTAGATATGGAAAAAGCCGAGATTAGCGGCTACTTTCCAGAGTTTTTTAAATTAAAAGACCAATGTAAATTTAATAACTGTTTGCATAAAGACGAACCAAAATGTGCTGTAAAAGAAGCATTGGAAAAAGATGAAATCGCTTGGTCCAGATACAACAGTTACCTCAAAATATTAGAAGGAGACGACGAACATTACCGCACGGATATTTACAATGAAGACCGAATGGAAAGCGATGAATCCAGGAAGTAATTATAAATTGTGAATGGTAAATTATAAATTATGTCAGATAATATTATAAAAATAAAATCATTTAGATTTGCTTTAAGAATTGTAAAAGTATATCAATTTTTAAGTGTTGAAAAGAAGGAATTTGTTTTAAGCAAGCAGTTGTTAAGGAGCGGTACTTCAATTGGTGCATTGGTTAGAGAATCTGAACATGCAGAAAGTAAACTTGATTTTATTCATAAACTAGCCATCGCTCAAAAAGAAGCTAATGAAAGTGATTATTGGTTGGAATTGTTATTCCAATCGGATTACTTGAAAGAGTCAGAATTTAAATCTTTAAACTCTGATATAATCGAGATTAATAAAATTTTAGCTTCAATAATTATTTCTACTAAAAACAATTTGAAAAGGTAAAAGACGAAATAATTTATAATTAACAATTCATAATTCACCATTAATTTGAAAGTAGTCCTTCAAAGAGTTGCCTCAGCCTCCGTTACAGTAGATCAAAAAGTAATTGCCAATATTGGTACAGGGCTTTTGGTTTTGGTAGGTATTGAAGATGCCGATAATCAAGACGATATTGCTTGGTTAGTGGGGAAGATTACTAAAATCAGAATTTTTGATGATGAAAATCGCGTCATGAATCACTCGATTCAAGATAACAATGGCGATATAATTGTTGTGAGCCAATTTACACTTCATGCCGCAACTAAAAAAGGCAATCGGCCTTCCTACATTAAAGCAGCTAAACCAGATGTTGCTATCCCTCTTTATGAAAGTTTTACACATCAATTAGAGCTAGAATTAGGGAAAAAAATCCAAACCGGAATCTTTGGTGCCGACATGAAAGTCAGTCTTTTAAATGACGGACCCGTTACCATTATCATAGATAGTAAAAATAAGGAGTAAAATTTGTTTATTGTCAGAAAAAGTTTATTTTTGGAAGCCACGAATACACATTATTTTCCAAACTAAAAGTAAAAAAGACCCTCTTGTGGGTTTTGTTGCTTGCGGTGATCCTTGCTATTTGATAAACTTTTTACACCTTCAAAACATTTATGAAAATAAAATTGCTAATGGTAGCGCTATTAGTTATCTCAACTTTTACCGTTCAATCTCAAAAAAACGAATACTCGACCTTGCTTATTGCTGATAGCTTGAAGGAAAATGCAAACGCTGTGGTTCGTTTAAATCAAATAGATATTATTATCGCTTCACAGCGAAATATGAATATCAATACCACTAGAGTGATTACTGTTTTAAATGAAAAAGGACTTTCAGCGGTTGATGCTGCAGAGAATTACGATAAAAAAACGACCGTCAAGGAGATTGAAGCCACTATTTATGATGCGTTTGGAAAAGAAATAAAAAAAATAAAAAGAAAAGATTTTAAAGACAACAGCGCTGCAGGAGGCAGTACTTTGTTTTCAGATAGTAGGTATGTTTATTTAGATTATACGCCTACTCAATATCCATTTACAGTAGTGTATCTCAGTAAACTAGAAACCTCTACAACCGCCTTTATACCGCAATGGTATCCTTTGTCAAACTTTTTTGTAAGTGTAGAGAAAAGCATATTAAATGTAAGCTATCCTGCAAATCTTGGTTTTAAAAAAATGGAATTTAATTTTTCGAATTTCAATATCAATAAATCCATCGATACGGCAACTCAATTGTTGTATACAGCTACTTCTATTCCAGTTCAAAAACAAGAAGATTACAGTCCAGCGTATAGTACCATTTTTCCGAAAGTCATGATGGGCTTAGAGCTTTTTCATCTGGAAGATGTTGACGGAAAAGCAAAAACTTGGAAAGAATTTGGGCAATGGTATTATGATGATATATTATCGGGTACTACCGTCTTGCCAATCGAGACCAAGCAAAAAATGAAAGCACTTATTGGAGATGAAAAAGACCCTATTAAGAAGGCCCAAATGATTTATGATTACGTTCAAAAAAAATCGAGATATGTCAGTATTCAAGTTGGAATTGGAGGTTGGAAACCAATGTTGGCTAATGATGTTGATCGTTTGGGATATGGGGATTGCAAAGCTTTAACTAATTATACAAAAGCATTATTAGAAGCGGTGGATGTGCCGTCTTACAATACCGTTTTATATGGTGACAGTCAAAAAAAAGATATTGAATCGCAATTTGTATCGATGCAAGGGAATCACATGATTTTAGCCATACCAAACGGTACTGATTATACTTGGTTAGAATGTACAAGTCAAGATGCCCCTTTTGGGTTTCAAGGTACATTTACAGATGATCGAGATGTATTAGTGATAAAACCGGAAGGAGGAGAAATAGTCCACACTCAAAAATACATTGATAAATACAATAGCCAAATCAGTTCTGGAAATTACAGTTTGAATGCTAACGGTGATCTGTCTGGTAAAATTGAAATTGTTTCAAGAGGATCTCAATACAGTCAAAAAGAACCATTAGAAAACCTACAGCCTTTAGAAAAAGACGAGCATTATAAACAATATTGGAACACCATAAACAATTTAAAAATCAATAATCTATCTTTTTCAAATGACAAGACCACGGTAAGCTTTACCGAAAAGGTAGAAATAAGTGCAGTCAATTATGGGAATTTATTATCCGGGAAAATGATGTTTGCCATCAATGCCTATAATCAATATACAGGAAGTATTAAAAGAATAAGAAACAGAAAAACCCCATTTGAAATTCAAAGAGGTTTTGCTGATAGTGACGAAATAACGGTTGCTTTACCAACTGAGTTTGCCATCGAATTCCTGCCGTCTAATTTTGAATTGAAAAGCAAATTTGGAGAATATAAAACGGAATTCATTAAAAAAGAGGATCATACTATTATTTATAAACGCAGTTTATTTATTAAAAAAGGATTCTACAGCAATACAGAATATGATGAATACCGCCTTTTTATAGAAAAAGTATCTAGAAATGACAACGCTAAAATAATATTAACAAAAAACGGATAATAAAATGAAAATCAACAAGCTACTATTCCCTTTATTTTTATGCTTATTTGTATTGCAAATAAAGGCGCAAGACTTTAAATTAGGTAAGGTTTCAATTGCAGAATTACAAGAAAAAGCACATCCGAAAGATCCTTCGGCAAATGCTGCTGTTTTGTTTAAAAAGGGAGAAGTTCGATTTGAATACTCGCCAGAAACAGGATTCTCTGTAATTACTACAGTGGAAGCGCGTATCAAAATCTATACTAAAGAAGGATACAATTGGGCCAATCAAGAAGTAGATTATAGAGTAGGTTCCTCTAAAGAAAATGTCGATTTCTCGAATGCAGTTACCTATAATTTAGTAGATGGGAAAATAGAAAAAACCAAATTGAAAAAGGAGGGAGAGTTTCTGGAAAAAGTAAATAGATATTGGGATAGAAAGAAAATTACCATGCCAAATGTAAAAGAAGGCTCCGTAATAGAATATCAATACACAGTAAGATCTTCTAATATAGGTTCGCTTAGAGATTGGAATTTTCAAACCAGCATACCTGTGAATTATTCAGAATATAAAACCTACATACCAGAATACTTTATATACCAAACCAATCAAAAAGGGTATGTTTTTCCAAAAGTTACTGTTGAAAAAAATCCCAACAAAATTACTTTTACAAGTAAAGAAAGATCTGGAGGTGATAGGATAGGGAATACAAAAACGACATTTTCAACAGAAACGATTGATTTCATTGAGGCCAAAACCATTCATGTTGGTGAAAATTTGCCAGCCATGAAGGAGGAAGCCTATGTGAACAATATAGACAATTATACCTCAAGCATCTCTTATGAATTATCCATGACTAAATATCCAAATGAACCTTTAAAGCCGTATTCATCGGATTGGAATGCCGTAGTGAAAACAATTTATGATTACGAAGATTTTGGACCTGAATTGAATAAAACAGGCTATTTTGAAGACGATTTGAAAACAGTACTAAGCGGTTTAACTACAGCAGATGAAAAGATTAAAGCTATTTTAAATTATGTAAAAACAAATGTAAAATGGAATAACTATTATGGGTATTCGTGTAATGATGGAGTAAAAAAAGCCTATAAAGATAAGACAGGAAATACAGCTGAAATTAATCTGATGTTAACTGCCATGTTACGCTATGCTAATTTACCTGCAAATCCAGTTTTACTAAGTACGAGATCCAATGGAATAGCGGCATTCCCAAATAGAACGGCCTTTAATTATGTTATCGCAGCAGTAGAAACTCCTACGGGTTTTATTTTACTGGATGCGTCCGATAAATTTTCAACACCAAATGTATTGCCATTTAGAGCGTTGAACTGGGTGGGAAGACTAGTAAGAAAAGATGGAACATCTGATCAAGTAAATCTAATGCCAAAAAAAGTTTCCACTAGTTCCATAATGATGAACTATTCCGTAGATGCCAATGGATTAGTAACAGGAAAGTTGAGAAAACAGCAAACAGAATACAATGCCATGATCTTTAGAGATGATGTTGCCAGTATTAATGAAGATGCTTATTTGGAAAAATTAGAGAATAGGAGTAACAATATTGATATAAAAGAGTATTCAAGAAATAATGAGGCAAATCTTGAATTGCCTATTATGGAAACTTATTCTTTTTCGGGTACCAATTTGAGTGAAATAATAGGAGGTAAAATTTATCTAAAACCATTGTTGTTTTTTACAGATGTTAAAAATCCATTTGTGCAAGAAAACAGAGAGTTCCCCATTGATTATGGTTTTCCTTTTTTAGAAAAATACACCATAAATATCAGTATTCCTGAAGGATATAAAGTGGAGCAACTTCCCGCTCCAGCAGTGATTACAATGGACGATAATTTAGGAAGTTTTAAATTTATGACCACCTCTTCAGAAAGTTCTATTCAATTAGCAATAAGCCATGAAATCAATGCAGCCATTGTACCTTCCGATTATTATTCCGTGATAAAATCCTATTATCAAGGGATGATTGACAAGCAAAACGAAAAAATCATTCTCACCAAAATCTAATTACAAATGCATCTAAAAAAATCACTCTTGCTTGTTGTATTTGTTTTACTATTTTCTAAAGCAAATGCTCAAAATTTTGAATTGGGAAAAGTTTCTATAGAAGAACTGCAAGAAAAAGTGCATCCTAAAGATAATACAGCACATGCGGCTATATTATTCAAAAAAGGAAAAACTAGTTATGACTATTCTAAAAGTAGTGGATTTGTCATGACCACTGAGGTTCAAACGCGAATCAAAATTTACAAGAAGGAAGGGTATGAATGGGCCAATCAAAAAGTAAAATATTATATAGCAAGTGGTTCAAAAGAAAATGTCACCTTTTCAGATGCGATAACTTATAATCTTGTGGATGGAAAAATCGAAAAAACAAAACTCAGCAAAGATGGAGAATTTGATGAGGTTGTCAATCGATATTGGGGGCAAAAAAAGATATCGATGCCCAATGTAAAAGAAGGATCGGTTATTGAATTTCAATACACTATAAAAACCCCGTATGTTGGTACTCCAAAAGATTGGAGTTTTCAAGCCAGTATACCCGTTAATTATTCTGAATACCGTTCTTTTATTCCAGAGTATTATACCTTTAATACTAATTACAAAGGATTTATATTTCCAAAAGTAACATCAGAAAAAAAGGCCAAAGCAGTTCTTTTTTCAACCATGGAAAGAGATGAGGGTGCTGGATTAATGAAAGGGCAATCTAGTAATTACAGCCAAAGCAAGTTGTCATATGAAGAAACGAGAACCACTTATGTAGCTGAAAATTTACCGGCAATGAAGGAGGAAGCCTATGTCAATAATATAGAGAATTATACTTCCAGTTTAATCCAAGAACTCTCTTTAATTAAGTACCCAAATGAACCATTAAAATCATTATCAACGGATTGGAATGCAGTAGTGAAAACGATTTATGATTATGATGATTTTGGTTTAGAATTAGAAAAAACAGGTTACTTTGAAAACGATATCAATGCGGCAATAGCGGGTTTAAATACACCTGAAGAAAAAGCGGCTACCATTTTTAATTTTGTAAAGTCCAATGTAAAATGGAATAATTATTACGGATATGCTTGTAATGATGGCGTTAAAAAAGCCTACAAAGACAAAACCGGAAATACCGCTGAGATTAACCTAATGATGACCGCTATGTTGCGTTATGCAGGATTAACTGCTAATCCGGTATTGTTAAGTACCCGAGAAAATGGTGTGGCTATTTTTCCTAATAGAACTGCTTTTGACTACGTAATTGCAGCAATTGAAACCGCTGATGGATTAGTTTTACTCGATGCTACGGATAAATTTTCATTGCCTAATGTGCTTCCGCTACGAGATTTAAACTGGTTTGGTCGATTAATTAGAAAAGACGGGACATCAACCCAAGTAAGCCTTAATCCAACATCTTTATCTAGAGAAACAGTCAATATGAATGCGGTAGTCAGTAAAGACGGTTTTATTTCAGGGAAATTAAGAAAACAACTTACGGGTCAAGAAGCATTATCGTTCCGACAAAAGTATGTAGTATTGAAAGAAGATACGTATTTAGAAGAATTAGAGAATAGTAATAATAGTATTGAAGTCAATGAATATGTTAGGGAGAATGATTTAGATTTGTCAAAGCCTTTGGTGGAATCCTATGCATTTAAGGATACCAAAGATTTTGAAAAAATCAATGATAAAATATATATCGCTCCGTCCTTGTTTTTAGGATTCAAAGAAAACCCTTTCAAGCAAGAAGCTCGTGAATATCCAATTGATTTTGGGTTTCCTGTTCAAAGTAAGTACAATATTACCTTTGAAATTCCAGAAGGATATGCAGTGGAAACGTTGCCAGCAGGTATGAATATTGCGGGCGTGGATGGCATTGGGACTTTTAAATATGTGATTGCCAATACCGGAAATAAAATACAGGTTATTATTACATCAGAAGTGAGTAAAGCAATCGTATCAGCGGATTATTACCTAGCACTAAAAGAGTTCTTCCAAAAAATGTTAGACAAACAAAACGAAAAAATTGTTTTAAAAAAAGTATAAATAAATGAAGATCGTTCGCGTTGGAATTGTGGTCTTGTTTTTTCTTTTCAGTTTACAAAGTAGCGCTCAAAATTTTGATTACGGTAAAGTGTCAAAGGAAGAGTTACTAGAGAAAGCACATCCATTAGATTCAACAACGGCAGCTGCTATGATATTCAAAAAAGTGAGAACTTATTTTGTTTATAATTTAAAAAACGGATTTACCGTAAATCATGAATACAGCTACAGGATAAAGATTTATAAAAAAGAGGGACTGAATTGGGCCAACTTTGTAGTTCCTTATTATGTAGGCTATGAAGAAATGAATGATGAGTATGTGAAGTTCTCTAATGCGGTAACGTATAATTTAGAAAATGGAGCAATTGTAAAAACAAAGCTAAATAACGAAGGCAGTTTTAAGAAAAATGTAAACGAATATTGGAATCAAGCAACGATATCCATGCCAAACGTAAAAGTAGGATCAGTAATAGAGTTTGCCTACAATCTAAAATCAGAAAATATTGTCAAGTTTCCTGTTTTTGAAAATCAGTATGACATCCCTCTAAATTATTCAGAATATAAAACGGAAATACCGGAATTTTTTATTTACAAACCTTTAATTACCGGTTATGTAAAAGTCAAATCAGAAGAGAAACTGGTGAATGGGTTTCAAAATTTTGATGACAAAAATAATCAGACAACCGGAATACGATACAAGCAAATCAACAGTGTCTACCTATCTGAAAATGTACCTGCAATTAAGGACGAAGAATACCTTGACAACCTAAAAAATTATAAATCTTCTATACAGTATGAATTAGAAAGAACTCGTTTTCCAGATCAACCGGTCAAAGACTTTACCATCACTTGGGAAGGAGTAGCTAAAACTATTTTCGAGAATAAAAATTTCGGAAAAGAACTTAATGAGCAACTTTATATAATTCAAGATGTTAAAATGATTCTTAAAAATGTGGTTTCCAAAGAAGAGAAGCTGGATGTCATTTTTAAGTTTGTTCAAAATAAGATGAACTGGAATAATGATTACGGCTATTTTACGGATAAAGGAGTCAAAAAAGCGTATTTGGATAATAGTGGTAATGTTGCTGAAATCAATTTTATTTTAATTGCAATGTTAAAGTTGGCTGGAATTAATGCTAATCCAGTTTTACTGAGTACCATTGACCACGGTATTCCTGCTTTTCCTAATAGAACCGTTTTTAATTATGTAATTGCTGCTGCGGATATAGATGGGAAACAAATTCTATTAGATGGGACCAGTAAATTCACCACCCAAAATATTTTACCTTTTCACACATTAAACTGGACTGGGAGACTTATTAAAAATGATGGAACATCACAGGAAATAAATTTAGTGCCTAATTCGCCTTCGAAAGTTAGTTATACCTTGATGACGAAAGTGGATCCATTGGGTCAAATTTCAGGTAAATTCCGAGTTCAAAAAACCGATTATGAAGCGTATAGTTTTAGAAGTAAAAATGGTCAAAGCAGCGAAGATGCTTATTTAGAAAAATTAGAAAATGATTTGGGCGCAATCCAAATTAATGACTACCAAATAGAAAATAAAGGTACTGATTTGTCAAAGCCAGTAATGGAAACCTTTACTTTTACTTCAGATAAACATTGTGAGAGGATAGGAGGGAAAATGTTTATTAATCCGCTACTGTTCTTTGCTGTAAATAAAAATCCTTTTGTTCAAGAAAAGCGACAAATGCCTATTTATTTTGGATATCCAAAGCAATACAAGTACAGCATCAACATGGAAATTCCCGATGGTTATGTTGTAGAATCCATTCCAAAGCCCTTGAAAATGGCGACAGAAGATAGAATGCTACTATTTACAATTATTACACTGGCAGAAGGAAATAGAATTCAGATTGTGATTACAAGAGAAATCAATGCTTCAATTTTAGGTGCTGATTATTACCCTGGATTAAAAGATTTTTTTCAAAAGATGATTGAAAAACAAAACGAAAAAATTATTTTAAAGAAAGTATAAATAAATGAAGATCGTCCAAGTTGGAATTGTGATATTAATTTTTCTTATCTGTTTAAAAAGCAAGGCTCAAAATTTTGAATATGGTACTGTTTCTATGGAAGAGCTGCTCCACAAAGCACATCCGTTAGATACAACAGCTTCGGCAGCAATCCTTTTTAAAAAGGCTAAATCCTATTTTGTTTATGAAACAGGAAAAGGATTTTATATCTATCATGATTACGAGTTGAGAATTAAAGTGTACAAAAAAGAAGGAACGAAATGGGGCGATTTAAAAGTCTTTTATTACGGAGAAGAAAATGACCCGGATGCCGAAAAAGTATATTTTTCTGACTGTACTACGTATAACCTAGAGAATGGGATCATTTCAAAAACACTGCTGAAGGAAGAGGGGAAATTAAACACTAAAATCAACACGTACTGGAATGAAATCCTGGTCAATATGCCAAATGTAAAAACAGGCTCAGTGGTAGAAATTAAATATTCGATAAAAACCAAAAACACAAGCGGCTTTCCCATGTTTAATTTTCAATATGAAATTCCAGTGAATTTTGTAGAATATTTTACTGAAATCCCAGAGAAATATGTCTATAAAACCATTCTCACCGGTTATAGTAAAGTAAATGTGGTTGATCAAGTTCTAGAGGAAAAGGAATCGTATTCGTATAAGTTCAATCAATATTCGCTTGCGGAATTCAAATACAAGCAAAGTAAGTACACTGCTGAGAATATTCCCGCATTGGTAGAGGATCGTTTCATTGATAATATTGATAACTATCGAGCTTCTATTCAACATGAATTAGAGGGGTTTCGATCGCATAAAGGGGAGCCTATTGAAAATTATTCAATCACTTGGGACGGAGTTGCGGCTTATATCTACAGTAGAGATGCGTTTGGGCTCGAACTCAATAAAGAAAATTATTTTGGTAATGATTTGAAAACAATAACTAAGGAAACAGAAGATAGTGAATTAATAAAATTAGAAAAGGTCTTTCAATTTGCGCAAAAAAAGATGCAATGGGATAATAGGTACAGCATCTATGCCAAAAAAGGAGTTAAAAAAGCGTATAAAGACGGGACAGGAAATACCGCCGAAATCAATTTCATTTTAATTGCAATGCTCAAAAGTGCGGGAATTAAAGCGAATCCTGTTTTATTGAGTACGAGGAGAAATGGGGTTCCTACCTACCCCAATAGAATCATGTTTAATACAGTAATTGCTGCAGCCGAAATTGATGGTAAGCAAATTTTGATGGATGCATCTAATAAGTATTCAGCTGTTGGAATTTTGCCATTGGAAGATTTAAACTGGACTGGGCGCCTTATAACAGCAGAAGGGAGTTCGCAAGAAATTAATTTAGTCCCAAACAAAAATTCGATTGAAAATGTAAATATTGTTGTTGCTTTAGATCCTCAAGGAAAAATGCAGGGACAAACCAGAATCCGCAAAACAGAATACGAAGCTCAAAGTTTTAAAGAGCAAAATGCTTCACGGGGAAAAGAACAATATCTAGAAAAATTAGAATCCGATTTAGGAGGAATTCAAATTGATGCGTATCAGCAGGTGAATGATGCCGCTAACGCAGCGACCATTATCGAAAACTTTGAATTTTCATCTAATAAACATTGTGAAATTATAGCGGGCAAAATGTACTTCAATCCATTGTTGTTTTTTAACGCTACCCAAAACCCATTTGTAATGGAAACCAGACAGATGCCGGTTTATTTTGGGTATCCAAAGACAGAAAAGTATAATATCAGTATTGATATTCCAAGGGGATACCAAGTAGAGACGATTCCGCAGCCTATTAAAATAACAACGGGTAATGCAATTGGATCTTTTTCCATGAATATGGTATACGACAAGGAAAAAATACAAATCGCGATTACAAAAGAGCTCAACCTAGCGATTGTTCCCCCGGATTTATATGATGCTTTAAAAGATTTCTTTCAAAAAATGGTAGACAAACAAAACGAAAAAATTGTTTTAACTAAAATCTAAAACAAATCTAATTTGCATTATAAACCACAAGAAAAAAATAGGCCCAAACACTTTAATTTCTTTATGTAACTTTGTGGCATAAAAATCATCAAAAATGGACTTGAAAAATTCGCAATTAGACGTAGACAACTGGATCAAAGAACACGGTGTTCGTTATTTTAATGAATTAACAAATATGGCACAGCTTACCGAAGAGGTAGGGGAGGTTGCGCGTATTATTGCCCGTCGTTACGGCGAACAGTCAGAAAAAGAAAACGATAAAAATAAAGACCTTGGTGAAGAATTAGCCGATGTGGTTTTTGTAGTTTTATGTCTTGCCAATCAAACTGGTATAGATTTACAAGCCGCTTTTGATAAGAAAATGGATTTAAAATCCGTTCGCGATAAGGATCGTCATAAAAACAACGATAAACTTAAATAATGTGATTTTTAAATTATGAATTATAATTGAGGAGTGGTAAATTGCACCCGAAATTTTTAGAGTTGAAAAGCAATTAAAACTCCTGTTTCATAACTTATAATTAAGAAAATGAATTTACTGTTACAAACGACCCAATCTAATTTACAAGCAAAAATAGCCGTTACAGGATCAAAAAGTGAGACCAATAGGTTGTTGTTATTGCAAGCTTTGTTTCCAAACATTACTTTGGCTAATACGTCAAATTCTGACGACAGTGAAGTGATGGAAAAAGCGCTAAAAGGATCGGAAGAAATAGTAGATATTCATCACGCAGGAACAGCCATGCGATTCCTTACTGCATTCTTTGCCGTAAATGAAGGTCGTGAGGTAGTATTGACGGGTTCGCAACGCATGACGGAGCGTCCGATCAAAGTTTTGGTGGAAGCATTGGAACAATTGGGGGCTCAAATTACCTATGAGAACCAAGAAGGCTATCCCCCAATTCGAATCAAAGGACAAAAAATCACCGCTTCAAAGGTGAATATTCCTGCCAATGTAAGCAGTCAATACATATCAGCCTTATTATTAGTTGCTCCAAAATTAGAAAACGGAATCGAAATCAATTTGGTTGGTGAAATAACATCCGTTCCTTATATCAAGATGACTTTGGCTTTGCTAAATGATTTAGGTGTCGAAACTAGTTTTGAAGGCAACACACTCAAAGTTTTCCCAAAAGCCGAAGTGACCTCTCGAGAAATGGTGGTGGAATCAGACTGGAGCTCGGCTTCCTACTTTTTTAGTTTGGCAGCGCTCTCAGAAACCGCTTCAATAATGATTAACAGTTATAAAGAAAATAGTTTACAAGGAGATTCAGCTTTAGTTGAAATTTATAAATTATTGGGTGTTGATTCTCATTTTGAAAACAACGCACTAACCCTTACAAAAAACACCAACTATACACCGGAGACTTTAAATTTAGATTTAAACAACACGCCAGATATAGCGCAAACAATCGTGGTGACTTGTTTAGGTTTAGGAATTGGTTGTCACTTAACAGGATTGCATACCTTGAAAATTAAAGAGACTGATAGGCTAGAAGCATTGCGTATAGAGTTAACTAAATTAGGCGCCAATATTTCAGTAACGAATGATAGTTTGACTCTAATTCCTACTAAGAAGATCAATGAAAACATCAAAATCGCAACCTATAATGATCATAGAATGGCGATGGCTTTTGCTCCTTTAGCATTAAAAGTGCCCATAATAATTGAAAATGCCGAGGTGGTATCGAAATCATACCCCGATTTCTGGGACGATATGAAAAAATTAGATTTTATTATTTCCTAGTTTTTTTAATAATTATCAACGTTTATGGCACTTAACCTCATTCAGTATGAAACTGTTAAGGGGCTTGTGTAAAATAAACAGCAAAACACTTGACAACGCCTATCTCACAGTCGTATATTTGCATCCGCTTAGTTATTTGATTTTCAATTAACTTTTTGTCACCCAAAGCACGGTCTTCGGGTTCAACTTAAACAAAAAAATAAAGATGAAATTATCCCATTTTCAATTTGATTTACCAAAAGAACTTCTTGCAGAATTTCCAGCAGAGAACAGAGACGAATCTCGTCTAATGGTTATTGATCGTAAAAAACAAACAATCGAACATAAAATGTTTAAAGACGTTATCGATTATTTTGATGATGGAGATGTTTTAATTTTAAATAATACTAAAGTTTTTCCAGCACGCTTATACGGAAACAAAGAAAAAACGGGTGCTAGAATTGAAGTGTTCTTGTTAAGAGAATTAAATGCAGAACAACGTTTATGGGATGTTTTAGTAGATCCAGCTCGTAAAATCCGTATCGGAAATAAATTGTATTTTGGTGATGATGATTCATTAGTTGCTGAGGTAATTGATAATACAACTTCTCGTGGTAGAACATTGCGTTTCCTTTATGATGGTTCGTACGAAGAATTTAGAAAAAAATTAACGGAATTGGGAGAAACTCCAATCCCAAAATACATTTCAAGAGACGTAACTCCTGAGGATTCGGAACGTTACCAAACTATTTATGCCAAAGAAGAAGGAGCTGTTGCAGCACCTACAGCAGGATTGCACTTCTCTAAACATTTATTGAAAAAACTAGAAATTAAAGGAATCAAATTTGCTGAGGTAACCCTTCATGTAGGTTTAGGAACTTTTAATCCAGTTGAGGTGGAAGATTTGTCCAAGCATAAAATGGATTCTGAGGAATTAAAAATAACGCAAGATGCTTGTGATATTGTAAACGACGCCAAGGCTAAGAAAAAACGCATTTGTACAGTAGGAACAACTTCAATGCGTGCCGTTGAAAGCTCTGTTTCTTCACACGGGACCCTAAATCCTTTTGATGGTTGGACGAACAAATTTGTTTTTCCCCCTCATGATTTTACAATTCCAACTTGTATGATTACTGATTTTCATACTCCTAAATCAACCTTATTAATGATGGTTTCTGCATTTTGCGGTCATGATTTAATGAAAAAAGCATATGAAGAAGCAATAAAAGAAAGCTATAAATTCTACTCTTACGGTGATGCGATGTTGATCATCTAATACGTCAAAAGAAAATATACTTAAAAATCTCGTCAGCAATGGCGAGATTTTTTTTGGGCGTGTCCCAAGGGCCGGGCTATTCGTTGCAATCTTTTTTAGAATTCCGCTATTGCTCCATAATAAAAAAGGATTTCCACTACCATCCCTCACGCGGCTCTAGATTTATCAGTAATTTTTTTTGGTACATAAATAAGGAGGATTATTTCTACTGAGTAAAAAACAGAGCTGCAGTTAGTCGCACTCACTCCTTTTTCCTATTTTTACTGCACCAAATAAAGGACACAAAATGACATTCGAAAATACGAAAGAATTTGCACAAAAATTAGACGCGCAAGATCCATTAAATAAATACCGTGAGGAATTCATTTTTCCAAAAGTAAATGGAAAAAATGTGATTTATTTTACAGGGAATTCTTTAGGCTTGCAACCCAAAAGAGCGAAAGCATATGTGGACGAAGTAATGGATGACTGGGCAAATCTCGCTGTGGAAGGTCATTTTTATGCAGAGAAACCGTGGTGGGATTATCAAGAACGTTTCGCGCAGCCGTTAAGTAAAATTGTGGGGGCTTTACCTTCAGAAATTACAGTTATGAATACCTTGACTGTCAATCTTCATTTATTAATGGTATCGTTTTATCGACCTACAAAAACCAGATTTAAAATTATTTGTGAGGAGAAGGCTTTTCCATCTGATCAATATATGTTTCAATCTCAAGTTCATTTTCATGGCTATAAGCCAGAAGAGGCAATTGTCGAAATAAAACGCCGCGAAGGAGAACACAACATTCGTCTTGAAGATGTATTGTCTAAAATTGAGGAAGTAGGCGAGGAGTTGGCTTTGGTTTTAATTGGAGGCGTGAACTATTATACGGGTCAAGTTTTTGACATGAAAACAATAACAGCCGCTGGTCACAATGCGGGAGCAATTGTGGGATGGGATTTAGCGCACGCTGCTGGTAATATCAAATTGGAACTGCACGATTGGAATGTTGATTTTGCAGCTTGGTGTAGTTATAAGTACATGAATTCAGGACCAGGAAATGCTTCTGGTTGTTTTGTACACGAGAAGCACCACAATAATGCTGATTTGCCGCGATTTGCGGGTTGGTGGGGACATAATAAAGAACGTCGTTTCAAGATGGAACCTACTTTTGATCCCGTTCATGGGGCTGATGGTTGGCAAATAAGTAATTTACCCATACTTTCTTTAGCACCTTATTTGGCTTCTGTAGAGATGTTTGATGAAATAGGAATGGAAGCACTGATTGATAAAAGAGATAGAATTACTTCGTATTTGGAGTTTATTCTACAGGAAATAGATAAAGAAGTTGACAGCAGTTTCGAAATTATAACTCCTTCAAATCCATTAGAAAGAGGCTGTCAGCTGTCCGTTTTCTTGCATGGAGAAGGACGTAGTTTATTTGATTATTTAATGAAAAGTGGAGTAATCACAGATTGGAGGGAACCCAATGTAATTCGTTTGGCACCGGTGCCGTTGTATTGCTCTTTTGAGGATATGTACGAGTTTGGACAAATATTAAAAGCGGGTATTCTACGATAGGAATTGCAGCAGTAAAATTTTATAAATATTACTCATAATTATATAAGTTTTTAGAGATACATATCGTTTTACTTTGTCATATAATAACATTTAAAAGAAGAACTCATGAAAGCTTTATACGTACTATTAGCATCAGTTGCTTTAATGTCTTGTAAAAATCAAGGAAAAATGGATGCTCAAGCAACCAAGGAAGCAACTATTGATTCCATGCAAGTAGCGATTGAAAAACAAAAAGTGATCGATTCCATGCAAATTGAAATGGCTAAAGCCGCATCAGAAAAAGAAATCGTAGTTGTTAATCAACCAGCAACTTCAAACACTACTTCTACAACTACGACAACTAGCACGACTAGGAGGAAAGCGTGGAGTAGTACCGCTAAAGGCGCAGTTATTGGCGCAGGTGTAGGCGCAGCAACAGGAGCGATTATTAGTAAGAAAAAAGGAGAGGGTGCTATAATTGGTGGTTTGGCCGGCGCAGGAATTGGTGCAGGTACAGGTGCTATTATAGACGGAAGCAAAAAATAATATAATTTTTTTAAAATTAAAAAGGTGCTTAAATCATTTTGATCTAAGCACCTTTTCGCGTGGTATTATATTCTTTAGGATTTATTTTAAAAATGATTTTGTGGGGATGTCTTTTCTCGCATATTGGTACCGATCTATTAATTTGGGTAGGCAATACGCATCTAAACCGTTTAAAGTGACTACATTTCCTTTGTCAATTTGCAACCAACCATCCTCATGTCTTAAGTCCTCATCGTAAAATAATTTTTCTATCGATGCGATTACATGAATGGTATTGTTTTCCTTAATGTAATATTCGTTAACATATTTGCAATACAATTGGATTGGGCTGCCTTTCGCGAAAGGTATACTTATATTTTCCTTGTATTCTTCCTCTAAATTTGTCTTTTCAAATTCTGATACACCAGGCTCGTAATTCGCCGAGGTATGATGCGCATCTGCTATCATAGCTGCAGTTACGTGATTGACGGTAAAGTATCCTGTTTCTTTAATGTTTTTATAGGTATCTCTTGGGACTGTTGTAGGTCGGACGATAAAGCCAATCAATGCAGGGTCACTTCCCAAATGAGTTACACTGCTAAATATGGCTATATTAGATTTACCCTCAGTAGATTTTGTTGCAATTAAATTTGCCGATTTGTATCCCGTGCAAGAATTAATTAAATTCAAGCGTTCTACTTTTTCCATTATAGAAAAATCCATCGTCGATAACTCTTTCATCTTATTCTTTTTTTACAAAGATACGTTATGTTTATCATTTTTCTAAATAGATTAAACAAAATATTTTACTTTTGTATAAACTAGTGAGTATTTCAAATGAGAATTCAATCAATTTAGAATAGAAAACCTTTATATTTGTGAGTATAATCCCTTTAAAAGATGAAAAAAATTAAAAAAGCATTATTGTTTTTATTGTCCTTCGTAGCGTTTCTCTGCATCGCTTTAATAGCCTACAGTCTCTATTTAAAACCCAAATACGATGGAGAAATTAGTTTGAAAACTATTCAAAAGGAAACAACGGTTTATTTTGATGAATATGGAGTGCCTCATATTTACGCCGCGAATTCTAAAGATGCCATGGTGGCATTGGGATACGTTCATGCTCAAGATAGATTGTGGCAGATGGAATTGATGCGTCGTATTGCTCCCGGTCGCTTGTCCGAAATTTTCGGAAAAGTAGCTTTAAAAAATGATAAGTTCTTTGCCGGTTTAGGGATAGAGGAAGCTTCAGAAAAAGCAATTGCTGATTTAGATAAAAATAGTGTTAGTTACCAATTGGCGATGTCCTATCTAGAAGGGATCAATCAATATCTTGACGAAGGAAAAACGCCAATAGAGTTTCAATTAGTGGGTGTAAAAAAGGAAAAATTCACAATTAAAGATGTCTATAATATTTTTGGATACATGTCTTTTAGTTTTGCCATGGCTCAAAAAACAGATCCTTTATTGACAGATATTAGGAATAAATATGGATTGGATTATTTAAAAGACTTTGGTCTAGATGATTCATTCAATACAGTGAGGATTAAAAATGCAAAGGAAAAACCAGAGGAATATGCAGCCATTTCAAAATCAATTGCGGCCTTGTTGGATCAATCACCTATACCACCTTTTATAGGGAGTAATAGTTGGGTGATTGGTGGGAAGAAAACTAAAAATGGTAAAGTTATTTTTGCAAATGATCCGCATATTGGTTTCTCACAACCGGGAACTTGGTACGAAGCGCATATCGTAACTCCAGAATTTGAATTGTATGGTTGTTATTTGGCTGGAACGCCTTATCCATTATTGGGTCATAACCGCGATTATGCCTATGGTTTGACCATGTTTGAAAATGATGATATTGATTTATATCAAGAAGAGAATAGCGCGTCTGATTCCAAGAAATACAAAACACCTGATGGATTTGCTGATTATCAAATTAGAAACAAAATTATAAAAGTTAAAGACAGCACAGATGTTGTTTTAAATGTAAAAGTGACCAGACATGGTCCTATAATGAATGATTTAATTGATGGTCTAAACGCGAAAAAACCGGTGGCATTATCATGGATATATACCCAACAACCTATTCAAATTCTTGATGCGGTTTACCAGCTTTCGCATGCTAAAAGTAAATCCGAATTTCAAAAGGGAGTAGCTTTGATCTCTGCACCGGGGCTGAATGTAATGTATGGAGATGCAAAAGGAAATGTGGCTTGGTGGGCTACAGGGAAATTATACAAGCACAATCCAGGAGTCGACACTCATTTTATATTGGATGGAGCTTCAGGCAAAGACGATATTACGGAGTTTTTGGATTTCTCCAAAAATCCATCTGCAATAAATCCAGATTGGAATTATGTATATTCAGCTAATAATCAGCCGGAAGCAGTTGATGGATTTTTGTATCCAGGATATTATTTGCCTGAAGACCGTGCTAAAAGAATCACTCAGTTATTAGATCCTAAATCGAATTGGGATAAAGAAGACGTTAGTAAAATGATTACAGACAATACTTCTTCAACAGCGCCTTCTATTGTTCGAGATTTAATTTCAAATTTGGATTTAATGTCCATGACAAAGAATGAAAAAGAAGCAATTGCCGCATTGAGATCATGGAATGGGTCAAATAATTTGACTGATGTTGCACCATCCATATATAACAAATGGATTTATTTGTATCTAAAAAATACTTTTGAGGATGAATTAGGGGAAGCCGGTTTCAAGCAGTTTCTTTCGACCCACATTATGAAACAAATGATTGCTAAACAACTTCTTAATGCTGCTTCACCATGGTGGGATAATTCAGGTACTAAAAACAAAGTTGAAACTAGAAGCGAGATTCTTTCATATTCATTTAGAGAAGCAATTGGATCTTTAGAAAAGCAATTAGGAACTTCAGTGCCAGAGTGGACTTGGAATAAAGTACATGTGGTAGAATACCAGCATCCTTTAGGAAAGATAGCTGCCTTGAGAAAAATATTTAATGTAGGACCTTTTGAGGTTTCGGGCTCCAATGAAGTTATTAATAATCAAATGTTTGATTATACAAATGAGGGAAAATATGTAATTAAAGGTGGACCGTCAACGCGCAGAATTGTTGATTTCTCAGATATTGAAAATAGTTGGAGTATTTTACCCACAGGACAATCGGGAAATCCATTTAGTTCACATTACAATGACCAAGCAGCTTTATATAACCAAGGAAAATTTAGAAAAATGAAATTAAATAAAGGCGAAATTGTTAAAACTTCAACAAAATTAATTTTTAGGCCTAGTAAAAACTAAGTTTTTTAAACTCCTTAAAATAATAAATCAGTAATTTTGCTTAACTTTTAAATAAAATAATGCAAACTCCCAAAAGAATAGCGGTAGTTGGATCTGGCTTAGTCGGATCTCTATTAGCTATCTATTTACGCAAAGCAGGTCATATTGTCCATATTTATGATCGAAGCCCAGATATCAGGCAAAGCCAATTTTCAGGACGTTCTATCAATTTAGCGATGTCAAATCGAGGCTGGAAAGCGTTGGATGGAGTAGGTGTTGGTGAAGCGGTGCGAGAGATTGCAATTCCAATGGATAAAAGAGCTATTCACTTAGTTGATAAACTTAATTTTCAAAATTACGGTCAAGAAGGTGAAGCTATTTATTCGATTTCCAGAGGGATTTTGAATAGAAAGATGATCGACCTCGCGGAAGCCGCAGGAGCTGAGTTTTTCTTTGATGAAAAAATTTGGGATGTTACTTTGAAAGAGGCAACATTACATATAGGAGAAACCGAAAGAGGAATTTGGGAGGAGAAAAAATACGATATGGTATTTGGTGCTGATGGTGCTTTTTCAAGAATTCGTCACCGTATGCAACGTCAAAGCATGTTTAATTACTCGCAGGAGTTTTTAAATATGGGGTATAAAGAATTAAATATTCCTGCAAATCCTGATGGAACACATAAACTAGATAAGAATTCGTTTCACATTTGGCCTCGAGGAGAGTATATGTTAATCGCATTGCCTAATCTTGATGGAAGCTTTACCTGTACTTTATTTATGCCTTTTGAAGGTGAGAATTCTTTTGATTCGCTTAAAGAGCAAAAAGATGTAGAAGTCTTCTTCGAAAAAAACTTCCCCGATTCCATTGATGTAATTCCCAAGTTAGCAGAAGATTTTTTCAAGAATCCAACAAGTACTTTGGTAACTATGAAATGTTTTCCATGGACCTATCAGGATAAAGTGGCCTTAATAGGAGATGCTTGCCATGCAATTGTGCCTTTTTATGGACAAGGAATGAATGCTGGTTTTGAAGATATATCGGTGCTGTATGAAATGATTGAAAAATATGGTGATGATTGGGAGACTATTTTTTCTGAATACCAAGATTCACGCAAACCAAATGCAGATGCTATTGCTGAGCTTTCTTATCGCAATTTCATGGAAATGAGTTCTAAAACAGCCGACGATAATTTTCTTTTGCAAAAGAAAATAGAGAAACTATTTTCGGATAAACATCCAGACAAATGGATTCCATTATATAGTCGAGTTACTTTTAGTGATCGCCCGTATGCAGAGGCATTGGCAATAGGGGATTTGCAAAATGAAATTATGCAAAAAATTCTAAAAATCGATAATATAAAGGAAATCTGGGATAGTAAATTAGTAGAGAATAAAATATTAGAATTGCTTAACTAAAAATTAAATCTCAATTTAAATCCCTGCTTATTTTTCTCAAAATAAGCAGGGATTTTTTATTCTTCTCGATGTACTTTGGTAAAGTCAAATGCAGGTTGGCAAATGGCAATGTATTCACATTCTTCCTCAAAAGGATTGGAATATTGAACACGTGTATTTTTCAATATTTGAATCGATTGACCAGCTGCTATAATTACTATTTCGTTGTCAATAATAAATTGCTTTTTCCCCCTTATTATATAGGTGTATTCATCAAACTCCGGAGTTTGAAATGGTTCATTCCAATGTGGAGGTGCAATCATATGGGCGATAGAAATCTCCTTATTATCTGTGGAAGCCAAACCGTGATGTTCTTCAATTAATTTACCATCAGTGGTGGGGACTACAAACGGGGAATTTTGAATGAGGTATTTTTTCATGAATTATTGGTAGAAAGAAACCCTTTCTATTTTTTAATTAGAAAGGGTTTGTTAAACAATGTTGATACTCTTATTTTTTCAATATTTTCGCTAGAATTCCAAAAGCACCTCTTATAAAAGTGGCACTAGTTAACACTTTCAAAACTGATTTCCCAACCACTTCTGTAGCGCTTGGTTCTGAACTAGCTTTAGTAGGCGCTGGATTTTGTTCTTCTAGCTCTTGTGCTTCTTTTTCGGAGGCAGAAATTTTACTATTCAGCATTTCGTATGCGCTTTCTCTGTCGATGAGCTCGCTGTATTTTTTTACCAGTTTAGATTTATTGTTGATTTCTTGGATTTCACTTTCAGTAAGAACATCCATTCTGCTCATCGGTGCTCGCAGCATTGTGGCGACTAATGGAGTTGGAATCCCTTTTTCGTTCAATGCAGTCACAAGTGCTTCTCCAATTCCTAAACTGGTTAGTACTTCACTGGTGTTATAATAGTCAGTACTAGGGTAATTATCGGCAGTTTGCTTAATTGATTGCCTGTCTTTTGCAGTAAAAGCTCGTAGTGCGTGTTGTATTTTGAGTCCGAGTTGAGCGAGAACCCCGCTAGGCACGTCCATTGGATTTTGAGTAATGAAATAAATTCCAATCCCTTTCGAACGAATTAATTTAACAATTGTTTCAATTTGTTCTAATAATGCTTTGCTAGCTTCGTTGAAAATTAAATGAGCCTCGTCGATAAAAATGACTAGCTCAGGTTGCTCTGCATCTCCCTTTTCAGGCATTTGTTGGTATATTTCGGCAAGTAAACTCAGCATGAACGTAGAGAATAATTTAGGTTTGTCTTGAATATCAGTTAAACGAAGGATGTTCACATATCCTTTTCCGTTTTCGTCAATGCGCATTAAGTCATCTATTTCAAATGATTTTTCGCCAAAAAACAGCTCCGCACCTTGTTGTTCTAGTTCAATTATTTTTCTAAGAATGATACCGGTAGTAGAAGTCGAAATTTTACCATAGCTTTTAGTTATTTCTTCTTTTCCTTCTTCAGTGATATAATTGATTACTTTTTTGATGTCTTTAAGGTCCAATAAAGGCATTTGGTTATCATCACAATATTTAAATATTACAGATACAACTCCAGATTGGGTGTCATTTAAGTCTAGTATTCTTGAGAATAATACGGGGCCAAATTCAGAAACGGTTGCGCGTAATCGCACCCCATTTTGTTCGGATAACGTCAATAGTTCAACAGGAAATGCCGACACTTGATAAGGAATGCCAATTTTAGCATGGCGTTCTGTGATGAATGATTTTTCCTCCCCTTCTTTAGCAATTCCACTAAAGTCACCTTTGATATCCATCATTAATACAGGGACACCAAAAGAAGAAAGCTGTTCAGATAAAACCTGAATAGTTTTGGTTTTTCCAGTTCCCGTTGCGCCTGCAATTAGTCCATGCCTATTTAGGGTTTTTAATGGAATTTTTACATAGGTATTTTCTAATGCTTCACCATTTAAAATAGCGCCTCCCAAGATAAGACTTTCCCCTTTAGAGGTATATCCGTCATTAATAAGTTTCGTAAAATTATCTGTAGTATTCATATTGATACGCTTAATTTAATTACATGCAATATATTATTATTTTCCGAAATTAAATAATTTAAGTGTTTACTGTAATATTATTGCTTTTTTGTTGCTAATAGTTGAAAAAAATATTTTTTATCGCTTTGGAGAGTTTGTTGGTTTTTTCTTTGGTTTTGTCATAAAATCGTGGATTATTTTTTTAAAATCTATCTTTTTGTTAAATGAAGCTGATAAAAAATCAAATTATCGAAAACTATAAATTACTTTTGGTTAAAATTAATTCGAATAAAATTAAAAAAAGTTTTTTTATTTGAACTAAACATATAAATTTGCGGGACTACAAGTTTATTATAACTAAAAATAAATTATTTAAAACTATTAAAATTAAGAAAAATGGCAAACGTTAAAAAAGAAAGCAGTTCAAACGGAGGAGGAATGGTTTCGGGTATCATTATTGTATTATGTGTATTTGTTGGAGTATTGATCTGGAAATTTATCATGGGATCTCCTGCGAATTTTGAAGGTGGAAATCCAGAAACTGGACATCCAATAAACACTTTAGGTCAAGTTTACAAAGGAGGATTCATCGTACCAGTTTTATTAGGAATGTTGTTAATGGTTATTGTATTTTCTATTGAAAGATTTTTCGTTATATCTAAAGCTGCTGGAAAAGGAAACTTAGATGCTTTTATGAAAAATGTACAAGCAAGTATTAAAGAAGGACATATTGACGAGGCTATTGCTTCATGTGACAAACAACAAGGTTCAGTTGCAAATGCAATCAAATCTGCTTTGGTAAAATACCAAGACGTTAAAAAAGAAGGATTTAATAGCGAAGAAGCTTCAGAAACAATTCACAAAGAAATTGAAGAAGTTACTTCACTTGAAATGCCAATGTTGGAGAAAAACATGACTATTATCTCATCTTTAGTATCTTTAGGGACACTTGGTGGATTATTAGGAACTGTATCTGGTATGATTAAAGCGTTTGGTGCGTTAGCTTCTGCTGGTACTCCTGACCAAGCTGCTCTTGCAACAGGTATCTCTGAGGCACTTATTAACACTGCAACAGGTATCTCTACTTCTATTTTAGCTATTGTTGCTTACAACTTCTTTACTGCAAAAATCGATGACTTAACATATTCTATCGATGAGGCAGGAACTACAATTGTAAATACTTACAGAAGATTCAGAGGAAGTTTGAAACAATAATAATTTTTGATATAATTCATATCAGAATAAAAAATAAGAAGAATGGCTAAAATAAAAATGAAAAAAAAGTCAACATCAACGGATATGACTGCCATGTGTGATGTTGCGTTCCTTTTGCTTACGTTCTTTATTTTGACAGCTACGGCTAAAATTCCTGAGGCATTACCAGTTGATACGCCTTCATCTACAGTTCAGACTAAGTTGCCTGAAAATGATTTAGCTACATTAACTGTTGGTAAAGGGAAAGTGTTTTTTGACCTAAAAGGGAGAGAAGTTCGTATAAAAACTTTGGAACTAATGGGAGAAAAATACAATGTAACTTTTTCAGAAGATGATAAAAAAATGTTTTCTTTAATGGAAGGATTTGGGGTTCCAATTCTTAATTTGAAGCAAATTATTGAAATGAAATCAGCTGATAGAGGCAAAGCTGCTCAACCAGGTGTTCCTATGGATTCTCTTGACAATCAATTGAAAGATTGGATCTATAATGCTCGTATAGCAAACATTGACGTTAATAATAAAGAATTGCAAATTGCTATAAAAGGTGATGCAAAAGAAGAGTATCCAGCCATTAGAAAAGTGATGGATATTTGTCAAGATCAAAAAATCAATAGCTTTAGTTTAGTTACTGGTTTAAGAACTGAAGATTTTTAATTAAAAAAAAGACACTAAAATGGCTGAATTAAATACCGACGGCGGTGGAGGCGGAAAAGGTGGTAAAGTAAGAAGTAAAAAACAAAACTCAAAAGTAGATTTAACTGCTATGGTGGATTTGGCTTTCTTATTAATCACATTCTTTATGCTTACCACTACGTTGTCTAAACCTCAATCGATGAGTTTGGGGTTGCCAGATAAAGATGATGACCCTACCAAAAATAAAGACATTAAAGTAGATGAGAATCGTACGATGACTGTTTTGTTAGGAGCAGATAACAAACTAGTAAGATATGTAGGTTTATTAGCGACGCCTGTTGCAGGTGGTGCGCCAAAAGACTTTTCTTACGGTAAAGATGGTATCCGTAAGGAGTTAATTGCTAGAAATAAGATGGTATTAGAGTATTCTGCTGCAAAGGGGAAGCCTAAAGATGGTATCATTGTAATTATCAAGCCAAGTAAAAAATCTACCTATAAAAATGTAGTGGATATTCTTGACGAAATGGCAATTGTTGGAGTAGGTGTAAGTGGTTCTTATGCTATCGTTCCGGAATTTACACCTGAGGAAACAAAATTGTTAGAAGGAAAATAAGAGTGATCTTGTTTTCTTAATAACCTAATAATTAAGAAAAATGAAATTAGATATATTAAAAAATTCCTGGGTTGATATCGTATTCGAAGGCCGTAATAAAGTGTACGGAGCTTATGAGTTAAGAAAGTCAAACACAAAAACAACTACGAAAGCGCTAATTCTTGGTGCAATATTTTTTAGTGTTTCTGTCGCTGCTCCTCTTATTATCGATTTAATTCCGAAAGGAGATGACTCAGAGATGGATAGAGACATAAAAATCACTACCATAAAACTTCCGCCTAAGAAGAAAGAAGAACCTAAAAAGTTATTACCGCCACCTCCACCACCTCCACCAAAAGTGGACCAAGTGAAGTTCGTTAAACCAGTAGTAGCAAAAGCTGCAGAGGTGACTGAAGAGCCACCAAAAATTGCTGAGATTAAAGATAAAAAAATTGGTGCTGAAACAATTAAAGGAGATCCAGATGCAGTTTTAACTGTGGCACCAGTGGGGCCGGGACCAACTAAGATTGTTGAAGAAGATAACCAAATTTACAACACTGCAGGTATTGAGGTTAAACCTGAATTCCCGGGTGGTATGGATAAATTTTACTCTTATGTAGGTAAAAATTACCGTGCACCAGAAGAAGAAGGTCTTAAAGGTAAAGTGTATGTTACTTTTGTTGTTGAAAAAGATGGTTCATTAACTGATATCAAAGTTTTAAGAGATATTGGATACGGAACTGGAAAAGAAGCAATCAGAGTGTTGCAAAAATGTCCAAGATGGAATCCTGGAGTTCAAAATGGAAAACCGGTTAGGGTTCTTTACTCTTTACCAATTACCATTCAAACAGCGGACTAATGTTGGATAATATATATAGAAATATTCAGAAGAAATCGCTTAAAGAGCGATTTCTTCTCGTTATAGGCATTTTGTTTTTTGTGCTTTATTTTGTGTTAGGATTATTTATTATCTTTATGAAGAATTTTCCTATTGACATGCCTATGAATTATAGAATTGCATTTGGAATTCTTCTTATCGTGTATTCCTTTATTCGATTTACACGAATTATTAATGATAACAAAGAATAGTTTATGATGAATAAAATAAAAGGCATATTTTTATTTCTGATTGTAATAGTAGCAGTAGTTTTGGGTTGCAAGCAATCAGATAATGCTAATACGGATAAAGAAACAATCCTTAAAGGTTCAACTTCTATTCTAGTAGATGAAACTTTAAAGCCTATTATCGAAGATCAAATTGAGGTTTTTCAAAGTGGTTATAAAGCCAATATCGCTTTGATTGCCAAGTCTGAAAATGAAGTGATTAAATCATTTTTAAATGATAGTACAAGAATAGCTGTATTAGCTAGGCCGTTAAACGAAAATGAAGTTAAGTTCTTTGAGTCTTTAAAAATTAAGCCTAAAACGACAATAATTGGTACAGATGCGATTGCATTTGTTTCTAATAAAAACAATAAAGACACTTTAATTGCGTTAAAAGATGTTATTTCTTTCATGCAAGGTAAAGGTCAAACGAATATTAAGGGCTTGGTTTTCGACAACCTAAATTCAAGTACGCTACGTTATTTAAATGAAGTTGCTGGTTTAAAGTCCAATCCGTCAAAAGGAATTTTTTCTTTTAAGACAAACGAAGAAGTCTTGAAATACGTTTCTGAAAATGAGGGAATGATTGGTGTCGTTGGTTTGAATTGGTTGTATAGGCCTTCGTCAATTGTTAGTGAATATTTAAAAAAATTAAATGTTTTAAGTGTAAAAGGAATTTCTAGTGAAGTTTATGTGTCACCAACTCAGAATAATTTAGCTGAGAAGACTTATCCTTTGGCACGTGATTTGTATATAGTAAATTGTCAGGGATCCTCCGGCTTAGGAATGGGCTTTTCTTCATTCGTTGCTGGAGAAATTGGACAACGAATAATTTTAAAATCAGGATTGTTACCAATTCGTACACCTGGAAGAAAAATTATAATTAGAACAAATTCAAAATAAAGGACAAAATGAAAATGAATATGAATAAATCAAATAAAGTTAAAATGAACAAATTTAAAATTTTAGGCGTTGCCTTTCTGGCTGCAGTGACGGTAACTCAAGCGCAAGATATTAATCAAGCAAAAAAAGAAATCGATGCCGAAAAATATCAAAACGCGAAAACTACATTAAAATCGATAATTAAATCAGATTCTTCAGAAGGCGAAGCATACTTTCTTTTGGGTAATGTA
>CAWURM010000020.1:0-15283 GCA_963924965.1 uncultured Flavobacterium sp. | reverse complement strand
TTTTCCCAACCGAATCCGGCTTTCATAGCATCGTCGATTTTGTATAATTCATCTGAAATTTCAGGAATCCTGTTCGAAACATAGGCAAACATTCCAGAAAAATTTTTTCTGTAAAATTCACCTGCTTTGTCTTTTCCTTTTACGAGAACTTTAAAACGGTTGATTGGTTTATCAATAGTTTTTGTTAATTCTAAAGTGGCAAAAGAAGCTCTTTTAGCAGCACGGTATTCTAAAGTGTCTAAATCTAAAGTCAGAATATCTTTCCCTTCTTTTTTATAGAATCCTTGTCCCGTTTTGCTTCCTAGCCACTTGTTTTCCATCATTTTGTTGACAAACTCTGGAAGTTTAAATAAGTCGTGTTGTTCGTCGTTAGGACAGTTTTCATAGATTCCGTTAGCAACATGTACTAAAGTGTCTAGTCCAACAACGTCAACGGTTCTAAAAGTAGCTGACTTTGGACGGCCAATAACCGGTCCAGTTAATTTATCTACTTCTTCGATAGTTAATCCCATTTCTTTCACCAAGTGGAACAAACTTTGGATTCCGTATATTCCAATACGGTTTCCAATAAACGCAGGAGTATCCTTAGCAACAACCGAAGTCTTTCCTAAAAATTTCTCTCCATATATAGTAAGGAAGTCCAGTACTTCAGTTGAAGTTTGTGGACCAGGAATAATTTCAAATAATTTTAAGTAACGCGCAGGGTTAAAAAAGTGAGTTCCACAAAAGTGTTTTTGGAAATCTTCACTTCTTCCTTCACTCATAAAGTGAATAGGAATTCCTGAAGTATTCGATGTAATTAAGGTTCCCGGCTTACGGTATTTCTCAATTTGTTCAAAAACTAGTTTTTTAATATCTAGTCTTTCTACTACCACTTCAATAATCCAGTCTACACCAGCAATTTTTGCCATGTCGTCTGTCGTATTTCCAGTTGTAATTCGGCTAGCAAATTTCTGACTATAAATAGGAGAGGGCTTTGATTTTAAAGCATTCATTAAATGCTCATTTACCAAACGGTTTCTTACAATTTTGTTGTCTAAGGTGAGCCCTTTCTTGGTTTCAAGTTCGGTCAATTCTCTTGGAACAATGTCAAGTAATAAAACTTCGACACCAATGTTGGCAAAATGACAAGCAATCCCTGAACCCATAATTCCGGATCCAATTACTGCAACTTTTTTAATTGTGCGTTTCATAAGTAGTTACTATTTTTTATTTTGTGTAAAATGGCGTACTGATTTTCAAGTTTATTGAATTACTGCAGCTTCCTCATTACTATTATCTGGGTGATTAAATATATTTTTTTCTTGTATTAATTCGTTGATAGTGTCTGCTACTTCCATAAAGTGTTGCAATTTTTCTTCTGAAATATTTTGTTTAACAGCTTCATTGAATTTTAAAACGGTACTCTTAGATAAGGCTCTTTTTTCTTTTCCAAATTCAGTTAGGTAAATTAAAACTCCACGGCCATCATCTGGATTTTTCTTTCGAATTATTAATCCTCGTTCTTCCATTGATTTTAAGGTTCGAGTTAAGCTAGTTGCTTCCATCCCCATTTTTGGTCCCAAAGCCGTTGATGGAGTACCACCCTCTTTATCAATACTCAACAAAGCAAATCCAGTTGCCATACTTGCATCGTATTTCGAAGCTTCTTCGTTATACATTCTAGCTACAGCTTGCCAGGTAGCGCGAAGAATGTAATCTATTGTTTTGTCTTTCATATTTAACTATATCGATTTCAAATATAATAAAAAAATACTATGCACGCATAATAAATTTAAATATTTTTTGTTAAATTTTATTAAATATAAAAAAAGACCCTTGAATATCAGCAAAATGCTTGTTTTTTTAACGATATTTTTTTGGGTTAGTATACCGATATACGCTGAATAAGTTGCTGATTTTTGTGGTTCCTAAATTTGATGTTTTTTTTATTTAGGTTTGCGCTGTAGAAACGGGAATTTTATTTTTTAAGAGTACAGGAAATCTTTGTGTGTACATCTAGACTTTCCTTTTTTTGACAAAATTTGACTTGAAATGATTTTTTTATATAAACCAAAAGCCCACGAAATTTTTTCGCGGGCCTTTAGTTCTCAATTATTTCTTGAATTTTCCGTTATCTACATCTTTTAAAAATTGAATGACACCTGGAAAGTAACTTTTTGGATCATCGTATTGTGAAAGGTGGCTGCCATTAGGACAAAATAAAAAGCGACCGTTTTGCACTTCATTCGCAATCCACTTCATATGTTCAGGATCCATCGTGTCATATTTAGCGCCTATGGATAGGGTAGGGACAGTTAATGTTTTTAATCGGTCTTTTACATCCCAGTTTTTTAAAGATGCATTTCCTGTGATGCCGAATTCACTGTGTCCTTGCATAAATACATAAACTTCAGGATTGATATGCTTGAAACAGCGGTTTATGGATTCTGGCCATTTTTCTAGAGGCATTCTCAATATATGTTGGGTATAATAGTATTTAAAAAGCAGTTCGCTATATTTTGGATTGTCAAAATCGTTATTATTTTCCAAATCCTGTAATTGCTTTAGGATTTTAGGGTCCATTTGTGGCGCTAATACCTCTTTTGCGTAAGCGTTATATTCCTTAGCGCTTGCCATCATATTAGAAATAATTAATCCTTTTAAGTTTTTTTGGTATTTTAAAGCATATTCCATCGCTAGGATTCCTCCCCAAGATTGTCCCATTAAGTAGAAATTAGTGTTGTCTAATTTTAAGGCTTTACGCACTTGTTCCACTTCTTCAACAAACCTTTCATTGGTCCATAAACTAGTATCACTAGGCTGGTCGCTGTAATAGGAACCTAATTGATCATAGTAAATATATTCAATGCTTTCATTGGGAAAATAACCATCGAAAGATTCATACAATTCGTGCGTTAATCCGGGACCGCCGTGCAGGAGTAGGACTTTTATTTTCGGATTGTTACCTACCGTTTTGGTCCAAACTTTAAAAGTTCCCTTTGGTGTTAAAATTGGAATCATTTTGATACCGCCAGTCAATTGATCGTCCCTTTGTGAGAAATCCAAGTAATTTGCTTTAGTCGAATCTTCTTTTATTTTTTCTTTGCAATTAGAAAAAAACAAGAAACTTATTATAACGCAAATTAAGACTTTTAGTTTCATAACTGAATTCTATTAAAAACTGTTAGTTGTAGATTTTGTCAAATAATGGTTTATACATTTGCATCACTATTTTACGTTTCAATTTTAGAGTGGGAGTTAGTTGTCCACCTTCGACTGACCATAAATCTGATGTTAATTCAAATCGTTTTATTTTTTCCCAATTTCCAAATTTCTCATTCAAAGTGTCAATTTCTTCTTGGATACGAGCAATTACTTGATTATTGGTAATAATTTCTTCGTTAGTTGTTCCTATAGTAACTTTGTGTATAGCAGCCCATTCTTTTAGAAAATCAAAATTAGGTTGAATAAAAGCAGCTGGCATTTTTTGTCCATCACCTATAACCATAATTTGATCAATGAAACGGGATTGCTTCATTGTATTTTCAATAATTTGTGGCGCAATGTATTTTCCTCCCGAAGTTTTAAACATTTCTTTTTTACGATCTGTGATTCTTAAGAATCCATCTTTGTCAAACTCACCAATATCACCAGTATGAAAATAGCCATCGACAATAACTTCATTTGTTAGTTTTTCATCTTTGTAATACCCCATCATGACATTTGGTCCTTTGCAAAGAATTTCTCCATCCGCTGCAATTTTAACATCTACGTGATTTATAACCTTTCCTACTGTTCCAACTCTAAATCCATTATTTCGCAAGTCATTTACAGAGATTACAGGTGAAGTTTCAGTCAATCCATAACCTTCCATTACTGGAATTTCGGCAGCGGCAAAAATTCTAGCCAATCTAGTTTGTAAAGCAGCACTTCCAGAAACCATTAAGTCTAAATTTCCACCCAATCCTTCTTTCCATTTACTGAAAATTAATTTACGAGCTATCTTTAGTTGAAATTCATACCAAGCGCCATTGGCTCCATAAGGTTCATAACGCAATCCTAAATTGATAGCCCAAAAGAATAAAATCTTTTTAATTCCGGTTAATTCGGCTCCCTTTGCATATATTTTATCATATACTTTCTCAAGAAGCCTTGGGACAGCAGTGATTACTGTTGGTTGTACTTCTTTAAGGTTATCACTAATTTTATCTATCGCCTCACCAAAATAAACAGAAACTCCATAATATTGGTATAAGTACAATATCATTCGTTCAAAAATATGACAAATAGGAAGGAAACTTAATGCTCTACTTTCACCAGCTTCAAATGGTATTCTTGGTGCGCTATCTAGTACATTAGAAACAATATTTTGGTGCGAAAGCATCACTCCTTTTGGTCTTCCTGTTGTTCCAGAAGTATAAATAATAGTAGCTAAATCTTCTGTTTTTACGTTATTTTTACAAATTTCAACTTCGTTTTGATTGCTTTGATCTTCTCCTAGAATCAGTAATTCATTCCAGTTTTTACACCCTTCAATTTGATCAAAAGAATATACTTCTTTCAAATTTGAGACTTTGTCGCGAATCAAATTAACTTTTCGAAGTACTTCTGTATCGGAGACAAAACAATAAATGGCTCCTGAATGATTTAATATATACTCATAATCGTCTTCGGAGATTGTTGGGTAAATAGGAACAGTTTGCGCACCTGTTTGTAAAGCGCCAATATCCATTATATTCCACTCGGTTCTATTATTTGAAGAAATAATAGCTATTTTATCGTCTTTTTTTACTCCTAATTTCAGCAATGCTCTTGAAATTGCATTGGCTTTAGCAATGTATTCTTGCGTAGATGTTTTTACCCAAACCCCATTTTGCTTTGTTACTAAAGCGTCTGGTATAGAAGTATATTTATCTTGTTGATAATAAGGAAAATCAAATAGTCTGGTGATAGGAGTCATTATGCAAAATGTTGAATTGAATCGCAAATTAAATAAAAAATTACTATATTTTTTGTTTTTAAAAATATAATTCGGGAATTTAAATCAAAAAAATACAGTTTAACGCAATCGTTTTCTTAAAACGGATCATAAAAGACTGATTTTAAGTAAAAAAAAGGTATTTGATCCCATTTAGCAAAAAATGGACTAATCGACATAATCTTTAGTTCGATCTCCTAAAATAAACATTTTCTTCTTTTGAAAATGGATGGAGAAATGTGCGTAGGTCCACTTTGCATCTGGTTCTGATTTGCTTTTATACCATAATGCGTAAACGGCGTAATTGAACCCTTTTTGGTATTTTGGTGTTCCGTCTTCAAAACATTCCATTCCCCAATCCATATTTATTTTTGATAAATCATTCAGCTGAAATATTCCTGTTCCATCAGCATTCAATTGAACGATGGGTTCTTCTTGTCCTACTATCAAATAGGTTCCCGTTATAGGATAATCAATTTTGGTAGTTATAAAGAATAATCCGGTATCAGTGGTTATTTTTTCTGCTTTTTGCGCAAAAGTTGTTGAAGTAAATAAGGCTATCGCTAAGATAAATAAGTAGTTTGATTTTGTCATTTTTGGGGGTACTATTTTGAGAGTTTTGGATTCTTTTCAAATCTAAGGTTTACTACTATTTTGAGCAAATATAACTACATAAAAAAAGCACCACTGGATTAAAAGTGCACAGTGTAGGCTAAATAGTTTGCATGTCTTTTGATGCAAATTTTATTTTTTAAATTTAAGCTGCTGATTATCATTATTTTGTACTATATAAAATGCGATAAATAAACGATAACCGCTACAGATTTCTAAATTGTTTATGATAGGATTGTTGTTTAGTTGATACCTATGTTTTCTTGATTGTATATATAAAATCATAGCGGTTGATTGTACTATCTTTGTGACTTTACATCAGAAATTTTTCTGCTAGATTCTATTTTTTAATAAGGGTGATTTATGAAACAGGAAGGGACATACACGGGTGCCGAAGGTAAATTAGCGGGCTATGATATTCAATATAATCCCAATCAAAAGGGACCTCTAATTGTGTTTTGCCACGGATTCAATGGGTTCAAGGATTGGGGTGCATTCAATTTGATGGCGGATTACTTTTTGAAAAAGGGATTTCAATTTGTGAAATTAAATTTTTCTCATAACGGAACTTCTCCGGCAAATCCTCTGGATTTTGTAGATTTAGAGGCTTTTGGTAGGAATAACTTCGAAAAAGAGCTCGAAGATATTGGGGCTTTGCTAATGCAGCTAAAAAAAGAAAGTTTTGCAGATTGTTTAGATTTTAAGAAACTGTTTTTTATCGGGCATTCTAAAGGAGGAGCAACAGCTCTTGCCTATACTTTGTCACATCCAGAAATTATTTCTTGTGCCACTTTAGCAGCAGTATTGGATCCAGTAGCTCGTTATGGAAAGGGAACAGATACTCTATGGAAAGAAAACGGAGTAAAATTTGTCGTGAACGGTAGAACAAATCAAAAAATGCCACTGTATTATCAATTAGTTGAAAATACACAGAAGATAAAAGCGCAATTAGACTTCCGAAATTTACTGATGCATGATAAGCGGAAATTTTTATTTGTCCATGGTAAGAATGACGAAGCAGTTCCTGCAGCAGAAACTAATTTGGTAAAAAAACTAAACAATTGTACAGTTTCTATCATTGAAGATACCAATCATGTTTTTGGTGCATCACATCCTTACGAAAATGGTAATTTACCTACTGATTTGCAAAACGCCTTGAGCCAAATTGCAAAATTCTTTGAATCTTTATGATAAGGAAGTTGCATTGGTTTTAACCACAAACGGGTTATTCCCAAGAATTAGAAAACGTATTTTTTAGTGCCATTGGGTAAATTAGTTGACTAAAAATTGGGTAGAAAATCGTGACGCTGTAGAATTTGCAAACGGTTCGAATTTAGCTGTAATTCCTGTTTTATTATCTGAATTATAAATACCACATTTCGATTTTTAAATGAAACAGCTATAAATATAATCTGGCGTCATATTTGTCATTAAAGGAGCTAAATAGGAGTTAAATTAGTTTCAAAATCATTAGTTACTTCTATTTACTAACTCCACTATCTTACTGTATAATAAGTTTTCATTAATAGGTTTAGGAATATAATCATCTAGTCCATATTCTTTGCATTTAGTAACATCTGCTTTGGTTACATCAGCTGTTAAAGCAATTATTGGAATTTCTGATTTCATTGTTTTTCGTATATATTCAGTTGCTTCAAAGCCATTCATTTCTGGCATCTGCAAATCCATCAAAATAATATCGTAGGTATTGGTTTGCAATTTTTCTATTGCAATTTTTCCATTTTCTACAATTTCATGTTCGAATCCAAAATCATTTAAAATCATTTTGATTAATAATTGATTTAATGCAATATCCTCTGCTACTAATACTCTTATGTTTTTAATTTGTGAATCCTTTTTTAGGGTTTCAGTTTCTTCTGCTGATTTTACATTGGTTTTTCCAAAAGGTAGGATAAAAGTAAAAGTTGAACCTTCATTTATGATACTTTTTACGCTAATGCTTCCTCCTTGAGATTCTATTAATTGTTTGACAATGGTTAGCCCTAGTCCTGTTCCTCCATAAAAATTGGCTGTGCTGGTTTCAGCCTGTTCAAAAACATTAAAGATTGAATTTATTTTGGTAGCGGCAATACCAATTCCTGAATCAGTAACGGCAAATTCAATAGTTACATTTTCATTGTCTTCGTGTAGTAATTTGACGCTAAGTATAATTTTTCCTTTGTGAGTAAATTTTACAGCATTACTGATTAAGTTTAAAATAATCTGATTTAGTCGTAACGAATCGCCCAATAGCACCGAGGGTATTTTGGTATCGTATTCCTTTACAAGTTCTAAATTCTTTTGTTTTACTTTCAGATTGAAAGAATGAAGTATTGATTTTAATGATTCCCGTATTTCAAACGGTTGTTTTTCAAATGTCATTCTACCAGCATCTACTTTTGCTAAATCAAGTATATCGTTTATAAGCAGGTTTAGTGACTTGCCACTTGTTTTTATAGCTTTTACAAATTCTTTTTGTTCAGGGACTAATTCGGTTTTCAATAACACATTTGTAAATCCTAAAATGGAATTTAAAGGGGTACGAATTTCGTGGCTCATGTTTGATAAAAACTGTTGTTTGGACATCGTGGCGTGTTCTGCAGCTATTTTCGCATCCATTAATTCATTTTCAAACAGTTTCTGTGCTGTAATATCAATACTTACTCCAGTAAGTGTAATGGGTTGTCCGGCGTTATTATAGAAGTATTGACCAGTTGATTTTATCCAGTGAATATTTCCATTGTCTGCTCGCTTGATCCGATAGCTGACTTCATATAAAGTTTTTGTTTTAAGAGCATTTTCTACTTCTGCAAATGCGGTTTCTTTATCTTCTTTAACAATCACTTTGTGCCAATCTTCATAGGTAAGTTCTTTTTCTAGATTAGTATAGCCCCACATTTTTTTATGTAAAGTTGACCACTCCAATGTTTGATTAGCAACATCCATCGACCATATACCTACTGCTGCTGCAGTAGTGGCAATCTCAAAATGTTCTGTAGTTTTTTTTAATTGTACTGCGCTATCTAGAATTTTTCTTTTTGCAATTGCTCGTTCAGTAATATCTGAAAAAGCAAGTAGAATTAACTCTTCGTGATTCATTTTTTGCAAAATGAGTCTTGCATTAAGCACCATTGTTTTTTCTCCAATGAGGGGGAAAGTATGTGTAATTTCAAAATCGTGGAAGTGAGAGTTTTTTGGAAGTAAGTTTTCCAGTGGTTCACGCAGGCCCGGAATATTCCATTGTCCGTTTCCCAAGTCATATAATAGTATTCCTACAGTTACCTCTTCTTTAACATTAAATATTTTATAGAATGATTTATTGGCTGATTTTACTCGAAGATTTTTATCTAACACAAGCATAGGTTCGTGCACAGTGGCAAATAAGGCTTCAGAATAATCGTAAGCTTCGTTGAGGAGATCGTTGCGTGTTTGCAGTTCCTGATTAGTGGTAGTGAGTTCTTCGTTGGCAGATTCTATTTCTTCTTTTGAAGTTTCTAGTTCCTCATTTACAGTTTGCAATTCTTCGTTGCTCGAAACTACTTCTTCATTGGCACTCTGCAATTCTTCGGCAAACGCTTCTTGTTCCTGAGCAATTGTATGCGCATCTGCATGTGCTGCTGCCAATTCTAGTTCTAATTTTTTAATTCTTCGGTCTTTTGCAAGCGAATTGTTTTTTCCACCTTCCGTACTGTGCGAAAAAATTTCTGTTGGTTCTTGCTCTGTAAAAAGAATTAATAGTAGTGGTTCATCCCAACCAATAGTTATCGGGTCGATTATGAGCGGAACAACATCCAAACTTATAATTTTGGTTGCGGAATTTACGTTCATTTCAATCCCGGTTTTGCGAATGCTTTGATTTGATTTTATGACTTTTGAAACTGCATTTCGCAACTCAAACGCAATTTCGGGTCTTGCCATTTTTAAAATGTTAAAAGTGGCTTTACCTTTTGGATGCGTGAGAAATAAATCAGTAGTACCTCGAAACTGCACAATCTCCATTTGGTAATTGATTACGACGCTTGCAGGCATAAAATCAGAAACAAGTATGGCATCAATTGCGTTGTCAAGTCTGTTATGAATATCAGAAATAATTTGTTTTGTTTTATTTTTATTCATTAAGGGAAAAGTATTTTCGGATGTAGCTTGTTGTGTGTAGCGTGGTAATAGAGCAGGCAGTGTGCGTGTGCCTAAATTTATTTTGCGTGAAAATATTTTATACTTTTTATCAAAGTCCGCAAAAAGATTTGCAGACTGACTGATATTTTCTGATTTGCCAAGCATTAAAAATCCATCTTCATTTAAGGCATAATGAAACGTATTGATAGCTTTTTTTTGTGCAGGGTTGTCAAAATAAATAAATAGGTTGCAGCAACTGAGAAAATCGAGGTGGGAGAAAGGAGGATCGCGTAAAATATTATGCGTAGCAAATACACACATATCGCGCAAATCTTTGTTTACCCGGAAACCATCATTTACTCTAGTAAAGAAACGTTGTATGCGTTTTGGCGAAACGTTTTCCAAGTCGTGCTTAGTGTAAATGCCAGTACGTGCTTTACTTATTGCTTTTTCGCTTAGGTCAGTCGCAAAAATTTGGACCGTTATGCTGGTTGCATTACTTTCTTGAATTTCGAGCAGCATCATTGCAATGGAATACACTTCTTCGCCTGTGGCGCAAGCGGGTACCCATATACGCAGGGATTCTCCTGTTTTTTTTCTATTGAGCAGCTTTGGAAAAAGATTTTCTTTTAAATAATTGTGCGTTTCAGTATCGCGAAAAAAACTAGTGACATTAATCAATAAATCTTGGTAAAGAATATCTATTTCTTCTTTTTTTTGCGAAAGCAAATTTGCATATTCATGGAGTTGTGTTATTTTATACAACAACATTCTGCGAATGATACGTCGCTTAATAGTATTCATTTTATACACACTGAAATCAACTCCAGCGACTTTGTGCAATAGGTTTAGTATAATTTTTAAATCAGGATTGCTATTGTCAATTAAATCTTCCTCACCGTTTTTTATGCCAATAGTTTTTATAAAAGGATGTTTGCTTAGTCGCGCTAATTCGAGTGCAATGTCTTTTGGTGACAAAATAAAATCTACATTACCAGACGCAATTGCAGAATGAGGCATGCTGCTGAATTTTGCACTATTGTCTTGTGCAAACGTTAATCCACCTTCATGTTTTATTGCTTTCATCCCTATTGTTCCATCGCTTGCGCTGCCGCTAAGAATGATTCCAATAACTCTTTCTTTTTGCGCTTCGGCAAGTGAGGAAAAAAGAATATCAATTGAAATGGCAGCACTGCTTTTTGAACGAGGAATTAATTTTATATGGCCATCAGTTACTTCAATTCCTTTGTTGTATGGGATAACAAAAACATTATCGGGCTGTATTAGATCCATGTCATCAATCTCCTGAACTATCATCGTTGTTTTCTTAGATAAAATTTCAGTCAACATGCTTTTGTGATCCGGGCTTAGGTGCTGTACATAAATAAAAGCCATACCCGTATCCGCTGGAAGATATTTTAACAACTCCATCATTGCTTCTAATCCACCTGCCGATGCACCAATGGCAACTACTGGAAAAGAATTTTCTTTAACTTTTTCTTTTTCAGGCGGATTCATTTTTTTTTGAATTTGTTTCATATCAAAGAAGAATGTAGTGATTATATAATCAATCAGTCTACTAAGGTAGTCATGTAAGTAGTTAATAGCTATCAATAATGCATTTAATTTCGATTGAAGGGCAAGTGCTAAATAGAATTAAAACAGATTAATAGATGAATTTATATAGACGTTATCTGTTTTCGATATAAAAAAAGTTTAAATATTTTTTAAATCAGTTGTTTAGTAAAGGAACAGTGTTGTTGATTTTTCTTCAAAAATAAAATGATAAAATTAGTACTGTACTGCTAGTAGCCGATTTAGCAATCATTTCTAAACAAGTTTTTATGTGTAGCAAAAACATGAAGTACCATGGTAATTCCACTAAATCAAAATAGCTGCTGTGTGCTGTGCTTTTATTTAGTTTCAAAAATCCGTTTGATATAATTAAAAATTGATTTTTGGCGTTATGGATAAAATTATTGCATAATAAGTCTGGGCTTTTAGTTTATCTGTTTTTAGTCTGTACATGTATTCTCTTTTTAGAAGTTCTTTTTTACATATAGTTTTTGCAACTTCATTTTGAGAGATTTCAATTACATTTTTTGATTTCTATAACAAGAAGTGTATTAGTAGTTTTATTGTTCTACTATTGGTTTCTAAAAAAGAGGGTGCTTTTCGAGAATAGTATAGATTTATTCCTGTTAGTGGTATCTGTAATTTTGGATTAAAAATCATTGAGATATACTATTTATATATAATAAATTGTATTATATTTATATTATAATTAGCTCATTATCTATTAGTTATAATTGGTTTCCCCGGCCAATTTTAGATGAAAAGTATTTTAAATTAGAATTTAGTAACCTTTAATTTTAGTAATTATGGCAAAGCCTGTAGTAATTTCATTGACTGTTCAAGCCGCTGTTCTTTATGGCATGGTTTCTCCTTCACCCTCTCAAGTTAATAGTTGTTGTTCCTTATCCGATGATAATTCTGGAAGTTCTCCAAACGGGACATTGGAGGATTTCAAGTCTTTTGTATTTATTAATAATAATGTACGCTGGGTAGGTGTCACGAATGATCAAGGATATTCAGTAGCAATTAACAGTATTGTGTATGAACACCTACCTGACGGTGTAAATTTTTTCGATAATGCGGTCATTGATGGGTCTGGAGGCCGATCTGGAAATGTATCGTCCAATGTGAAAAACGACCCTAGTTTGGCCGGCAAGTATGATAAATATGCCATTAACTTTAGCGTATATAGTTCTGGGAATTCATACAAAGCATTTAATATTGATCCCAAATTAGCTATCAATCCGTAATGCGCTTCCGTTTTCTAAAATATTACTTTAAGGTCTCTTTTTTTTTATTTCTTTTCCATTTTTGTCTGCAAGCTCAAGAGCAAAAAGTAGCAGATAGCCTTGCAAAGATATACCGTGAAACAAATCTCGAAAATGTTGAAAAGCTTGAATTGCTGAGGAATTTGTCATTTAATGAGGTAAATAATTTAGATTTATCTCTAAGATATGCCGAAGAATTGATCTTGCTTTCCAAATTAGAAAACAACTATTTATATCTCTATAGAGGCTATTTTCAAAAAGGAAATAAGTTGAGAATTTTAGGAGATTTGAATAAAGCCTTGGAAGCTTTTTTTAAAAGTGAAGAGGCAGCCATTAAGGCTAAATATATCGTAGGTCAAGGTACTGCGTTTTCTTCCATTGCCGATGTATATTCCGTTATGGGGAATTCGACAAATGCCAGACTGTATTATAATAAAGCAATTAAATTATTAAGGAAGACAGATAATGCAATTGGTTTAGCTTCGGCATTATTGAACGCTGGAGATGAATATTCAAAAAATAAGAAATATGACTTAGCATTAGCTTATTTTACGGAGTCTGGCGCTATTTTTAAAAAGGTTAATTATCAAAGTGGCAATGCCTATACTCTAGGGAATATAGGTATGGTTTACGCTGAACAAGGGAAAAATGCTTTAGCAGAAAAATACATTAGCGAAGGAATTAAATTATTAGAGGAATTAAAGGACTATTATGCCATTTCTGACTACCTCACGTACATGTCCGATATTTATGTAAAAAAGAACGAATGGACTACAGCATTGAAGTACGCGCAAAGAAGTTTGATGCTGGCTCAAAAATATGGTTTGAAAGAACAAATAAGTATCTCTAATTTAAAACTATCTGAACTGTATCAAAATCAAGGGGATGTAAAATCCTCTTTTAAATTTTATAAAGATCATATCACCTACCGCGACAGTGTTACTAATCTCAAAGCTGTTCAACAAATGGCAGATATTAGAACAGATTATGAGGTTTCTAAAAAACAAACCGAAGTTGATTTATTAAATCAAGGAAAAAAAAATCGACAAATAGTTGCTACCTCATCTCTCATTTCATTCGTTCTTGTTTTTCTATTAGCTTTGGGTATGTTCAGGCGGTATAAATTTATTAAGAAAACAAATGTCATCATCGAAGAAGAAAAAAATCGTTCAGACAGTTTATTGCTCAACATTCTTCCTGTCGAAACTGCTTATGAATTAAAACAAAGTGGCAAAGTATTGGCTAAAAAATTTGAATCGGTTACGGTTTTGTTTACTGATTTTGTGGGATTTACCCACTATGCAGAAATTTTGTCACCAGAGGAGCTAGTTGAAATTGTAGATTACTACTTTTCGAAATTTGATGAAATAATCGAAAAGTATAATTTGGAAAAAATAAAGACGGTTGGGGATTGTTATATGTGCGCTGGAGGATTGCCTTTTCCAACAAATGACCATGCATTTAAAATGACACTCGCTGCTTTTGAAATGGCTAAATTTGTTTACGATGCTAAAATAGACAACCCATTAAATCAAACGCGTTTTGATATTCGTATTGGTATTAACTCAGGGCCGGTAGTTGCAGGAGTAGTGGGAACTAAAAAATTTGCCTATGACATTTGGGGAGATACAGTTAATATTGCATCTCGAATGGAATCCAATTCCGAGCCGGGAAAAATTAATATATCTGAAAACACCCATGAATTGATAAATCAAAATTTTAATTGTGTTTATAGAGGGGAAATAGAAGTAAAAAATAGAGGAATGATGAAAATGTATTTTGTAAATGAAGAGAAGAACAAACGGTAATCCTTTTTGTTCTAAAGGTACTTTTCAAATCTCGCCCTAGCGATGCATTTGTGCTTACTGTTTTGACTATTTTTGTGAATGAATTTCGCTCAAAGCAAACCTTGTAACATGCATTTATTGACTAATTCCACAGAATTTTTTGAACCTGATTTCTGATTGATATTTTTACGGTGTGTTTTTACTGTATTTTCACTAATATCTAGAGCAGAGGCTATTTTTTTTGTTGTGAATCCTTCTGAAATCAATTTAATAATTTCAATTTCCCTTTTTGAAAATGTGGTGATTTCGTTAGAATCAAGAATGACACCAATGTTAGTATAAGATGGCTCGTTATTTAAACCTATCAAAGAGAGTGTATGGTTATTTGTCTTAGTGATATGATCGATGTTGGTATGGATATTTAGGGATTTTCCTATTCGATATTCATCGTCCATAGTTAGTACTAAAGACTGATGATTTAACTGGCAATATTCCCCATTTTTCATTCGACTTCTAAAAGAGTAATTGGCTTTGTAATTAAGGATTTTTTCTTTTCCTAATTTAGTTTGAAGAAGCTCAAAGAAAGTGGCTTCCGCTTTTGCCACAAACGCCATATCATCAGGATGTATGGTGTTCAAGATATCATCAAACGTTACTGTTTTAGGGTCAAATCCATGAATATCAGTAATGGATGGGCTAACGTTAGACAACGACATATCATAAAAATCAATTACATAAAAGTAAAATGGGCCTACACTGATTATTGAACTGATAATTTCATCAAAATTGAATTGAGGGACTAATGTACTTAACTCAGTGGCTACCTCGGCTACCTCCCAAACTGTTTTTAGTTTATTAATTTCAGGATCCATTAATTATTGGGTGTTGTGATATTAAATATATACCCTAAAATTACAAAAAATATTATTTGTAATCTGCTTTTTGGCTAAAGAGTTGGTCTTTTT
>CAWURM010000019.1:0-2525 GCA_963924965.1 uncultured Flavobacterium sp. | reverse complement strand
CCCCAAAACCCCAAAACCCCAAATTTTTGAATTTTTTAATTAAAAAAAAAAGTTATTTTTGTATATAAAATATTTTTATTTGTATATTACTTTTTTTCATCAGAAGTCTTTTGCGTTTTCTTTCAAATTTCTGCAAACACTGCAGCCCAAGGCGTATTCCTCTCCGTTAAGTGGATGCTATACTTTTAAAGGACACTTTTTCGGCCCATCACATTTTGGTAATTGGTCTCTCGGTTTTCGAGATACGTAATCACCATTGCACTGTTTTTTATGGCATCCTTCGCAAAAATGAGTGTTACCCCAACAGAACCACTGAGCTATCGAGCAGCAAAACTTGCACTTAAATTCAATAAAATCTGTTCCATGTTTAGCGCAATTCTTCACTCCACCACCTACTGAAACGGCTGCACATTTTCCACAAACGAGCTCTTCTTTTTTAAATTCGTTATAATCATTTACAGCATCACATTATTTCATTCCACCAAAATATGGATTTTAGCACTTAAAACACATATAATATGACAATTTTTACATAGCAAAGCCTTCAAGATCTTTATAAAATCGATCACCTTTCTTTGCTAATCTAGGGTCTTTGTGCAAATCTTCAAATTTAGCTCTTTCAACTGCTTTTGTTTTGATTATTTTCTCAAAGGCTTCTTGCTTTACGATTTCTTTTTAAAGTTCAGGGCATTATGAAGCATCCATTCTTTGTTTGCAGTCTGGGCAATCCAAGAAATTAAAGACAATACGAGGTCCATTATATCCTTTTTGGATAAAATTTTTGATGCATCCAACATGGAATACGTGGTAACAGCCAAGTGCAACGCAAGGTTCTTAACCTAGTGAGGAACAATAACAAATTGAACAGAAATCCTCAGAATTATATTTTGGAGCAACGTCTTTACTCATCTTTTCAATACACTCAAGATTTAAGCACGGAACGCATTTTTTCTCACCTGCTGAACCACGACAAACATGGCCACATCCCAAAACTTTATCACACGACTTCTACATCAAATTGAAACATTCCCCTTTTCTACAAACATCTCTAAAGGCGGGCTTCATACTAGGAGATGGCTATTTGAGCTCCTCCGAGCAAAATCTACAAGCTTTGTTGTTATTTTGATCACACGTCTTTCCAACATGATATGGACTTGCATTGCATGAGGCACAGAAATTCTATTGACATCCGTTACAACGTATTCGATTCTTCGCCATATGTAACGCTGCTTCATGAGACACTGGGTTTCCTTTTTCATCTTTTTGTCCTTAAACGATCTCACCAGCTTCAAGTTCCATTATATTTCCGCAAGAACATGACACAAAATTTGGGTTGAGCTTGACGATTTGCATTGTCTATGTTTTTTCAATTGACTGCAATTCTTCCGGTGTCAAATAATCTTTTAACTCATAAACTTAAACATCAATTTTGCATCTTGCGCATTTAACTGTCTCGTTTTCAGATAAAAGCTTTATCGCTTCATCTTTTAGGCAATCGATGTGGACCTGATGGAAACAGTCAGTTGACTACAACATAGTCATATGCCCAGATTACATTTCTCTATCTGTGATCTGCTTCTTACAGAAATGGCACATCCTATCTTCAGCATCTTTCTCCAGCTACTTGTAATATGTCTAAGCTCTCTACCTTTCTTGAGGATCCATAAACTGCTCCATGTTCTATCCTACATTGATTTTCTCTTGGTATGGAGGTTTGAAGGAAGAAGAAGAATCGATCATGTCCATGTCAGGTTAGTCCTTTTTCTCCTCTTCGAATTTCACAACTGGGTTAGATTTTGGTTGAGCTTAGGCTTTGTTCTTGTCGATTATTAGCATATGGAAAATTGCTTTTAGATTGTTCACATTCTAAGTGCTATTGTTATTTTACTGAACTAACCCTTGTACAACTTATACAAACGTGGAATATCCATCACCTTACATATGCTTGCATTCAAAAGAATGATGCTCTAGTTATTCTTTTTGAGTTATAGTCTGACCACATCTGCACTGGAACTTGTGTTGATTTAGTGGTGAATCTTCTAATGAAAACCCAGTCTCATCAATGTCATCCATATAGACGCTTTCCTAAAGTTAAGCACTGCTATTGTTTACAAAATTTTGGATATTTGCATTAGAAATATTGTTATTATTACGTGGTTGTATCTAATCATCTCCAGCTGCAAAGGGATTTGGCTTTTTCTTGTTATCTATCCTATCTTTAAATGGTGCAGAACCTTAAGGTATCTGCTGCTGCTAATTGCTAAAAGGATCATCAATTAGGCTTGGATATTATTTTTTGTCTTAATTAAAACCACCTCCAAACCTACATGTAAAACAAAAGTTTAGAATTAATATCAAATAGATTTTTGTAAATATACACACTACCACCTAAACTCAATCATTTTTAATTAATGTGGCATTTTGCCAGTCGTGGTAATTTTTTTGGTTATGATGAATAATGAACTTACATTTTTTTATTTAAGGCAAAAATACTAATTTTTTCTATTTAATTAATTAAATTATAA
>CAWURM010000018.1:0-6486 GCA_963924965.1 uncultured Flavobacterium sp. | reverse complement strand
TTACTCATCAAGTCAAACATTTTTTTATTGACGATAATAGAGGTTACATCATCTTGTCCGTCAAACTTATCAAAAGCCGATTGAGCAAAAAATGGAGTAGCGATTAATGCAATTACTAATGTGATTATAAATTTTTTCATTTTTATTGTTTTTTATTGTTTGTATTATTTTTTAAAAATTAATTGTTTTGAATCTTCGTATTCTCTAATATAGTTAACACTTTCTATGCCAGTATTTACATGCGTTGATAACAAAGCCAATGCTTTTTGTGTTTCTTTCAATGCAACTTCAGGATTATCATACGTTCCTAAGTCTTGATCAACCACTTTAGAATCAACATACACATAGCTACCAACACCTAACATTATCACAACTGAAGCCGCAATCGATAACCACGCTACTTTACGTTTTTTAGTTTGTAGTGGTATCTCAGGCGTAAACTTTTGTGTTGCCGCGATGGAAAAATAATCAAATAAGGGTTTGTACTGCTCTAAATGCTGCGCAACATTTGGAGAAGAAAAATAATCTCGCAACTCCTTTTCGTCTATACTATTGGTCTCCCCTTCGAAATATTTTTCTAAAAGTATTTCTATTTTATTCCATTCCATATCCATTGATTTTAGTCATGCCTTCTCTTATCGTTTTTCTTCCCCTTGAAAGCGCTACTCGAATAGCAGTTTCATTCATTTGCATAATGGCAGCAATTTCTTCAAATTCATATTGCTCTATATCTCTCATTTGAACAATTAACCGTTGTTGTTCCGGTAATTGATTCATTATTTTCTCGACCCAATCCAGACTATCACTGTCTTCTATTTTTTTTTCTAAACTGGGTGTACTATCCGTATAATTGTCATGAATGATTTTAATGGTTTGGGCGCGTTTGGATTTTAATTGATCAAGACAATGATTTTTAGTTATTGTCATAGCAAACGCTTCCACGCTATTAAAACCAATCAAACTTTCCCCTTTATGCCATAATTTCACCAGTACTTCTTGAGTAGCATCCTCTGCCTCTTCTGTGCTTACGAGCAATCGTTTTGCTAATCGAAAGACTTTGTCTTTGAAAGGAGAAGTGAGCGCTAAAAACTGTACTTGGTTCATATCCGATTCAATATTATTGGTATTTTTCTATCTTTCTTTCGCAAGTATTATACCTGTGTACAACCTAAAATAATTCAGCTTATACTACCAAGACGAGGCATCTTTATTTTTGTTACAAAAAAAACAAATAATTAAAACTAAAGGTAGTATTTTTACGTTGATATACATATTAAACCCCAAATATGAGAACAACATTCAAATTTACGCTTTTAATATTTTTAGCTGCCTTGACTTTTCAAAGCTGTCAAGATCAAGATGACACAGCAGCACCAATAAATTTAGAAATTCAGGATTTCATCTGGAAAGGATTGAATCAATACTATTTATGGCAAGCAGATGTTCCCAATTTATCAGACGATCGTTTTGCTACTCAAAACCAATTAAATGCTTTTTTGAGTGGATATCCCGTTCCTGAGAAACTATTTGACGCTTTGAGAGTTGATAAAACGATTGATAGATTCAGTTGGATTGTAAGTGATTATTTAGAATTAGAACAAGCCTTAGGTGGTATTTCTAAAAACCATGGAGCCGAATTTGGTTTAATTTACAAACCGGGAAGCACTACTGAAATATTTGGTTATGTTCGATACATCTTACCAAATTCTGATGCCGCTACTAAAAACATTCAAAGAGGAAGCATCTTTTACGGTATAAATGGAACGCAATTAACGGTAAGTAATTACCAATCTTTATTGGCGGCAGACAATTATACTATAAATTTCGCTGATTATAATGGAGGTGCTATTACACCTAATGGTAAATCGGTTGATTTGGTAAAAACTGTTTTAGCCGAAAACCCTATATTGATCAACAAAGTAATTACAAATGGCACCCATAAAATTGGTTATTTGATGTACAATGGTTTTTATGCGGAATATGACACCCAGCTAAATGCGGCTTTTGAATCCTTAAAATCACAAGGCATCACAGACTTCGTACTCGATTTGCGTTACAATAGTGGGGGCTCCGTATTAACAGCGACACGATTAGCAAGTATGATTACGGGGCAGTATACTGGTAAAATTTTCGCCAAGCAACAATGGAATCCTAAGATTAACGATTATTTTGCATCTAATAATCCAGAAGCACTCAATAATAATTTTACCGATAAAATTGGGAGTACGCCTATCAATAGTTTAAATTTATCTAAGATTTATATTTTAACAACTAAGAGCTCGGCATCAGCTAGTGAACTAGTAATAAATGGTTTAAAACCCTATATGGATGTCGTGCAAATTGGAGATATTACTACTGGAAAAAATGTTGGATCGGTAACTTTGTATGACTCTCCTACTTTTGGAAAAGACAACAGAAACCCCAACCATCGCTATGCCATGCAGCCTATTGTATTAAAAATTGTCAATGCAGCTGGTTTTGGAGATTATTTTAACGGACTTACCCCTACTTACCAACTAAAAGAAAATTACGGGAATTTAGACGTTCTTGGAAATAGCACAGAACCGTTATTAAGTACGGCGATAGGCAAAATAACAGGAACTGGAAAAATGGTAAAACAAAGTCCTGAATTGGAGCTGAATTATTTTAGAGATGCAAAATCTTTAGACGGACTGCAAAACCAAATGTATATTGACAAAGCACCTGAAGGATTACTAAAGGCTTTACAATAATAGAAAGCATTTTATAATAAACTGAAAATAGGCACGTTGTACTATACTATAAACTATATTTTTTATGAAAAAACCAGTTCAGTTAATTTTGATTTTTACAGCTTTTATATCATTTGCTTTTATAACTCCAAAAAAATCAGATGCAAAACTGATCAATGTAGTTATCGATGCTGGTCATGGTGGAGAAGATTCAGGAGTTATCCAAGATGAATTTTCCGAAAAACTAATTGTAGAACAACTGATTACTAAAATTAAGGCTTTTAACAAAAATAAAAATATTGTTTTTCATTTTACCAGATCGACTGATACGTTTATACCGTTAAAGGATCGAACAGATTTTATCAATACGATCAAACCAGACTTAGTATTGTCCTTACATGTCAATGCTAGTAAAAACAGTGAAACTTCGGGCATGGAATTTTATGTTTCTAAAGAATCAAAAGCTTATGAAAAATCTACTTTTATAGCTTCTAATTTTCAAACCAAGTTTTTAAATTCCAATTATAAAGTAGCAGCAATTAAGAACGCTAACTTTTTTATTTTAAAAAACTCAGAAGCTCCAGCTTTAATTATGGAATTGGGATATTTAACAAATGAAGGCGATAAAAAATTTCTTTCTAACACCGCAGAACAAAATCAAATTGCAAAAAAAATAATAGAATGCATTGCAGAACTTAAATAATACCATTTCCTTAAACACAAAAAAGGCTTTCAGTATTGCGCTGAAAGCCTTTTTTTTATGAAATTAGAATGAATTAAAAATGAAGATTCACTGCTATTTTAAAATTTCTACCTCTTGTGCTATATCCTACTGATTCTACAAAATCTTCGTTTAAGATGTTGTTTACTGCCGCAAACACACTCATTCTGTTCTTAATCAGGTCATATTTTACTATACCATTAATCAATTGGTATCCATCAAGCACAACCGGTGTGGTAGCATAAGTACCTCCATCAAAAAACGCATCTTTTCTCTGATCAACATATTGATAATTTAAGGAGAAAAAAGTACTTTCAGTGGCTTGATAATCTAAGGCAACGTTTCCTTTATGTTTTGGAATCAAACGACTCAAAGGGGCTTCCACTTGTGTAAAAGTATAATTGGCATTAATATTTAAACCTTCTGAAAAAGCATAAGAAACCATAGTTTCTAGCCCTTTTGCATTATTCTTTCCTTCTATATTAATATAATTGGAAGCATATGTATTAGGATCTGTATAAAATCCAAAAGAATTTTTCTCTTCTCTATGAAAAGCTACAGCATTAAACGTTAGTTTTTTAGCTAATAAGGCAACTTCAAAACCAGCCTCAACCGTGCTGTTTTCCTCAGGTGTTAAAGCTAAATTTCCATAAGGAGAATACAACTGATACAAACTAGGCGTTATGTAAGCGGTACTGTAAGATGCCAATACTTTCAATGGTACATTGGAAAAAGAGAATGATGGATTCACATTATACACAAAATGATCTCCATATACACTGTGCATATTATCCCTTAGACCTACATTAAGATTCAGTCCAAAATCTGAATTATACACTGCTGTTGCATAAGGGTCTACGGTGTTAAATTTTGCTGTTTCGGCCGCAATCGCATCGTAAGGTGTTTTTGAATTCATCTCTTGAAATTGAAACTGCGTTCCTACTACCACAAAAAACTGTTTGTTAAACTCGTATTTATTAAAAGCATCTACATTGACACTTCTCGACTTGTAATCACTTACATCAACTGAATTTGACCAACTACTAAAAACATTATAATTTCTTTCGATGGTATTGAAACTGGTATTTACGACCAATTGACCTTTATTGTATTTAAACTTAGGTGAAAAACCCAAACGAAATTGCTCTGAAGTAGACCCATTTAATGGCGTATCCGGATTGTTGAAATTATCATATGAACCATCAAAATCATTTTTAAGACGATCGTAATTAGCAAAGAAATCCAAGCTAATTTTAGTCGTAGGTGCAAAACCTAATTTTACTAATGAATTCACTCTAGAAAAACGATCGGCTTCGAATGAAGAAGGAGCAGGCACTGAAGCTTCGGAAATTCCTGTTGTTTCGGTACTGTTTAATGAGGCAAAGTAATTAAATTTATCTAATGTTCCATTAACCGAAAAACCTTGATTGAAATCTTGTGGACGATAGCTAGTTCTATCTGCAGTTGTTTGCGTCCCCATACTCATAGTTGCGTTTCCAGCAATCGCTTTTTTTCCTGCTTTTTTCAAACTGATGTTGATTACTCCTGCAGCAGCTCCTGAGCCATACAAAGTGCTCGAAGCACCCTTCATGATCTCGATGCTTTCTACTTGATCTACTGCAATCAAGCGCAGATCATATTCTAAGTTAATTCCAGAAGCATCCGTAACCGGAATTCCATCAATCATAATCAATGTTTGACGGTTGCGCCCTCCGCGAATGTAATACCCTAGATTTTTCCCAGCACTACTTTGGTTTCCGTTAATCTCCAATCCAGCAACAGTACTTAAAACCGTGGCTAAAGATTGCCCAGATCTTTTTTCTAGTTCGGCCGCTGTAATTTTTACAATTACCTTTCCTGATTTTTCCTTTGCTAAAGCAAATTTAGAATCGGAAATTACCACTTCATTCAACTCATTTGGAGTAGAAGTTGTTTCTTTTTGTTGTGCCAAGGCACAAGAAGTTACTAATACGCACAACGCACTAATACGAACGATTTTCTTGTTCATTTTAATAAAACATTTTTAACAACAGTATTCCTACCGTTACATGAATAAAAATGGGAGAAAAGTATGAAATAACCCATACCCAAACCTTTTTTCCCGAAAGTTTGATACACATTGTATTAGGCAGGTCTCCTGGCTTGCGTCTTGTTGTTTACCTTCTCATCCGACAGAGCGAACAATGGCTTTGTAGATAACAACAAGCTTATTAGCTTACAGTTGCGGGTACAGCGCAAGATTTTTGAACTTAATTTAGGGTCGATAAAACCCTTCATTTTCAATCACTCACTTCCCTTTTAATGCTATTTTCAATTGTGAAAACAGCAACCTCAATACGGCTGCAAATATAACTTTCTCATCCGAATAAAAAATAAAATATGATTTTTAAAAAGGATTAAATATACCTTTGCATCAGTTGAAAAATAATATATGAAATCGATATCACCAAAATTCATCATTATAACTGCTCTATTTTTAGTGTTAGGTTGCAAACAAAAAAGGGAGTCTTCCGATAAAAATAAGACGAAGGCAATAAATGAAATCCAACACGCCAAAGGATTCGAACTCTTTAAACACGATGGATTTTCGATCCTTAAAGTTATAAGTCCGTGGCCCGAAGCTAAAACTCATTTTACTTACATTTTAAAACAAAAAAACGGAATTGTACCCGATAGTTTAAAAGGCTATCCTATCATTGCTGTTCCTATACAAACGATTATCGCTACCTCAACCACACATATTCCATCTTTAGAAATGTTAGGAGTTGAAAATTCTTTAATTGGGTTTCCAAATACCGATTACATATCCTCGGAAAAAACAAGGAAAAGAATTGATGCTGGAAAAGTGCGAGAAGTGGGCAAGAACGAAAATCTAAACACAGAAGTCATCATTGATATTGCGCCGGATGTCATTGTGGGATTTGGATTAAACAACAGTAACCCTTCCCTTGACAACCTCCAAAAAAGTGGCCTAAAGGTAATTTTTAATGGCGATTGGACTGAACAATCCCCGCTAGGAAAAGCAGAGTGGATAAAGTTTTTTGGCGCTTTGTA
>CAWURM010000017.1:0-7423 GCA_963924965.1 uncultured Flavobacterium sp. | reverse complement strand
TAATTCCTCTTTAACCGGCTCAAAATCAGCATACTTTTTTTGAACTTCACTATACAATTCACGCCATTGTGGATTTTGCATTTTCTCCATCCATACTTCGTCATCATTACCTGCAGGAAAGAAAAAAGGAAAGTCTTTTTTCAATATATTAAGATCCTTTGGCTGCGCTTCAAAAAATAATTTATCGAACCGATCTACTTTTAATTCCATTGGAATTTGAGCAACTTCTTTCTCAATTTTACTTTTTTCTCCACAGGATAAAAAAAACACAGATAGAACCAAAGGAATTATATATTTTTTCATTTTTTTATTTAAATTTGCTTCAGAAAAATAAGGCAAAAACAACCTCCATCAAACAGAATTGCAAATATACATTCCTCCTACTTAAAAGTTAAACTATTATGACAAAAAAAAATGCTATTCAAGTTGAAAAAGTAAATACTCATATTGTAAACTGGTTAAAAACATATGCTGAGAATTCAAAAGTGAATGGATTTGTAGTTGGGATATCAGGAGGTGTAGATTCTGCAGTTACTTCTACTTTATGTGCCCAAACAGGACTTCAAGTACTATGTGTTGAAATGCCAATACATCAACATGAAAGTCATGTAAGTCGAGGTCGTGAACACATCAAACAATTAAAAGAAAGGTTCTCAAATGTATCTTCAGTGGAAGCGGATTTAACACCGCTTTTTGAAACTTTTAAACAAACAATTCCTGTCAATACGGATGACTGCCGACTTCCCATTACTCTTGCTAATACTAGGGCTCGTTTACGAATGACAACCTTATATTATTTTGCTGGAATAAATGGTTTATTAGTTGCCGGTACAGGAAATAAAGTAGAAGATTTCGGAGTTGGTTTTTACACTAAATATGGTGACGGAGGAGTTGATTTAAGTCCTATTGCCGACCTAATGAAATCGGAGGTTTTCGCCTTAGCAGCTTACTTACAAGTTCCTAATTCTATTTTAGAAGCGACCCCTTCAGATGGTTTATTTGGAGATGAAAAATCAGATGAAGAACAACTAGGCGCTAGTTACGATGAACTAGAATGGGCAATGAGTATCGATGAAGAAGAAATCTCTCCTGAAAACTTCACCGAAAGAGAGCAAATAGTTTATGAAATATACAAAAGATTAAACAAAATGAACCAACATAAAATGAATCCGATACCAGTTTGTTTACTTAATCGATATTAAACGCACTTTATCTAATATAATTAGAAATAATACTTTTTTTTATCTAACTTTAATAACACAATACAATAAAAAACTCTTAAAAAACATTATTATGATCAAAGTTTGTTTAGCAGATAATAATCCCGTTGTCCATTTTGGAGTGAAGTCTTACTTCAAAGAACACGCTGAGATTTCGATTGTTGCCAATGTTGGTAGTTTTTTAATGATTCGAGATATACTCTTAACTAAGGAGATTGATGTTTTAATTTTGGATTTAGAATTAGAAGGACTATCTAGTATATTTGAAGTAAAGTCTATTTTGAAAAATTTTCCAAAAACAAAAATTATAATTTTTAGTGGTCTCTCTGAACAAATTTATGCACCCAACGCTATTAAAGCAGGGGTATCAGGATTTGTACATAAAAAAGAAAAACTAGAAACACTGGGGATATCCATCATTAAAGTGGCTCAAGGTAAAATCATAATGAATGAAACCGTTAAGAAAAACCTAGCTTTAATAGCCAAACAAAGTAAAAGTGAAAGATTGTACAGAAAACTTTCCAATCGTGAAGTAGAAGTATTGCGCTATTTGAGTGGTGGAAAAAAGAATCACGAAATTGCTGAAATCCTCAGCCTTAACGAAAAAACAATTAGCACCTACAAATTACGATTATTAACAAAGTTAAATGTTACTAATTTAGTAGATTTAGTAGATAAAGCAAAAAAACTAGAAATTGTTTAATTGAAGCGAGACATAACTCTTCCTAGTTTTTTTGAAAAAGCGTGGGTTAATCCATTATAATCTTGAATCATAGTCATAGGTTCAGTATTATCAGCATCAGCTGATATTGAACCTTTTAACTCCTCAATTATTTTACCCACCAAATACCAGCGCAGCGTTAAAATAGTTTCGGAAACATTTTGAGCGATAGTGTCGTTTTTAGATTTGGGAAAAATATTCTGCCCTTCCCAATTATGCATGATCAATCGCTCTTCTTCCATAAGAATATCTGTTACCTCTTGTGCAAATTCTGGCTGCAAATGCATTAAGTACTGTTCTAAACTGAAGGCATCATTTTGAAGGTAATAATTAATCAAATCATTAAATATTTCTCTAAATAAAGGATTTGCCAACTCTACCTCATCTTCCTGTAAGCTCAAATAGATTCTTTGAAAAACTTTGAATTCTCTATTTTCAGTGACCATAACAATTTCACCATCTTCATTGGTTTTCATAAAGGTGTCTTCAAACTCTTCTGTTTTATTGCCATACAAAAGTAATATTTCGATGATCTTTCGCTCTAAGCGATATAATATATCTACTTTTTGAGATTCAACAGGGTTTTCATTTTTTACAACTTCAAAGGCTTTTTGATCTTGTTTTTGTTTCTTTCCCACCTCAGCGACATCTTTTTGAACTAATTGTGCCAAAGTACTCACTAAAACTTGTTCAGAAATATCCATTATTCGAGAACATTCTTGGATATAAATTTCCCTTTGGATGCGATCTGGAATTTTAGAAATACTCATCACCATATCCCGAATCAAATCAGCTTTCTTGATCGGGTCATTCTTAGCCTCATCCATCAAGGTAGACGCTTTGAACTGAATAAAATCCTTAGCATTTTCTTCTAAATAGGCTACTAAATCATCGTGCGAAGATTTTTTAGCAAAACTATCCGGATCTTCTCCATCAGGAAAGGTACAAACCTTGACATTCATGCCTTCCTCTAGAATCAAATCAATACCACGGATAGCAGCACGTAGCCCCGCCGCATCTCCATCAAAAAGTACCGTTATGTTTTTTGTTAATCTATTTATTAATCGAATTTGATCTGAAGTTAAAGCCGTTCCGGAGGAAGAAACCACATTTTCAATCCCGGCTTGATTAAATTGTATCACATCAGTATACCCTTCTACCAAAAAGCAATTATTCAATTTAGCAATAGATTGCTTAGCTTGAAAAATTCCATAAAGTACTTTACTCTTGTGGTAAATATCACTTTCAGGTGAATTAAGGTATTTGGCTGCTTTTTTATCATTAGTTAAAATACGTCCACCAAATCCTAAAATCCGACCGGACATACTTTGGATTGGGAACATAACTCGCCCTTTAAAACGATCAAACGGCCTATCCTCCCTTGGAATCGTTAAACCTGTACTTTCTAAAAATTCTAATTTGTATCCTTTGCCTAACGCTTCTTTGGTAAAAGCATCCCAAGTTTCAGGAGAATATCCCAAACTAAATTTCTTAATGGTTTCGTTAGTAAATCCTCTTTCTCTGAAATAAGTTTGACCTATAGCCTTGCCTTCTTCTGAATTCAAAAGCGTTTTATGAAAATAATCTTTGGCAAACTCAGACACTAGATACATGCTTTCACGCACATCCGTTATTGCTTTTTCCTCATCGGTTTGCTCCGTTTCTTCAATTTCAATATTGTATTTATTAGCAAGGTATCGAATGGCTTCTGGATAGGTAAAGTGAGAGTGTTCCATTAAAAAAGCAACAGAATTGCCTCCCTTTCCAGAACTAAAATCCTTCCAAATACCCTTAGCTGGAGACACCATAAATGAGGGTGAACGTTCATCAGAGAATGGACTCAAACCCTTATAATTACTTCCAGCTCGCTTCAAATTCACAAAATCACCAATAACCTCCTCTACTCGAGCAGTTTCGAAAACAGTATCTATAGTCGCTTTTGAAATCAATTTTTTGTGTTTTAAAATTCAAAGTTACAAAGTTTAACTTGACTAAATAATTTAAAATTCAAATAAAAAATATAAAACGGCAGCCGACACCCAACCTCAAATAAAAATAAAAAGAATTACGGCTAATGCTTCATAGTACGTTCCTGTAAAAAAATATTTTCAATTCGTTAATTCTCTTTTATATATCATAAAAAATGTGTTATTTTGTACCACCCCAAAATCATGAAATACACCACACTGCCCCCATAATTAATTCTATTTATGGTATCAACATTAAACAATACTAAAAAGGAAAAAATACCCTTTTATACTACTCAATTTAGCAAAGAACTTCACGCTATTTTACTATTCATTTCTGAATTGTGCGATGTTCAATACGCATATTTAAGTCTTAAGGATTCGTCGACGAATAGATGGAATGAATACAAAATAGGCCTTGAAGACACCACAACAGATGATTTACTTTCAGTCTTAGACATTATTGTTTTACAAAAAAAACCGTTAGTTTTTTTAAATAATAAAAATGTTGCTTATCAATTGAATTTACTAACCGATACAACTTCTATAGTAACATTCTTCGCCGGATTCCCTATTGTCAACCAAGACGATACAGTGATAGGCACATTGAGTTTAATGGATTTAAAATCCAAAAAACTCACCACAATTCAAGATAAAATTATAGCCCAATCAATTACTAATATTGAAACCTTAGTTCGATTACAAGATCAAAACAGCTATTTACAAAATTGTATTGATGAAAAAGAAAACCTTTTCAATATTCCAATGGAAAATAGCCTAGACTTCACTTATGAACTAGATGAAAAAGGATTTTTTAAAAAAATATCGACTAACTGTCCGTCTATCCTAGGAAATAGTGTCAACAGCCTATTAGGAGGAAAACTGACTCATTACGTACATACTGATGATATTAAAAATATCTCAAATGCCCTTCAAAATTTAACAGAAAACCCAAGCATAAACCAAGAAATCACTTATCGCATTAGTCATAAAAATGGAAATTATCTGTGGTTCTTGACCCATTTATATGTAGCAGAAAATAAAAGTAGTGTTTCATTCATTGGAAAATCAAAGGACATCACTGACCAAGTGGAAGCAAGGTTAAAACTCCAAAGAGAAAAAGAATTTTACATTAAAATATTAGATCGACTACCCACAGATGTTGCTGTATTTGACAGTAATCATAAATACATCTATTTAAACCCAACAGCCATTAAAAATGATGAGCTGCGTAAGTTTATTATAGGAAAAGATGATTTTGAATACGCACTACACACTGGTAGAAACCCAATATTTGCAAACTTGCGACGTATCAAATTTTTAGATGCACTCCACACCGAAAAATTAATCGAATGGGAAGATGAACTTATTCAAAATGACGGCACAATTACGACTCATAGCCGTAAATTTAATCCAGTTTTTCAAGAAGATGGAACATTAGAAATGATGGTTGGTTTTGGAAATGACATATCCGAAATCAAAAGAAATCAAAAAGAAATTTTGGAAAGCAGGAAGCTGATCCAAAGTATCCTTAGAAATGTTGCCGTAGGTATTTTGGTTCAAGGGCCAAATTCAGAAATTTTAGAAAACAACCAAGCGGCATGTGATATGTTAGGGCTTAGTCAAGACCAATTAATTGGAAAAACTTCTTTTGACATAGATTGGAAAGTAATTCATCCAGACGGACGTAATTTTACGCCAGAAGAACATCCTGTTCCCATGTCAATAAAAACTGAAAAAGCAATACAAGGTATTGTAATGGGCGTTTTTAGACCTAGCAAAAAAGATTTAGTATGGTTACTAGTGGACGCGATACCCGTCTTTGACGAGGACAATATTTTAATCTATGTAATTTGTTCGTTTAACGATATTACTAATCAAAAAAATGCCGAAAACGCACTGATGATCAGTAATGAACGCTTTTTATATTCAAACAAAGCCACTTCTGACGTAATTTGGGACTGGGATTTAATCACTCATAAAGTTTTTTATGGCGACGGCTACTATGAACATTTTGGTTTCCAATTAAACAACACCATCAATAACTTAGGAGATAATTCAAATTTAGTACATCCCTTAGATCAAGTTAAAATCTATGACAGTATCAATAAAGCCATAAATGGGAACGTTGATTATTGGGAAAGTGAATACAGACATCTCAAATCAGATAATTCGTATGCAATTGTAAAAGACACCGCGTATATTGTTCGGAATGAAACCGGAAAAGCAATACGAATCATTGGCGCAATGAAGGACGTTACTGAGGAGCGAAAACTAAAAACGCAATTGCAACAAAGTGAAGAACAGTTTAAAGGCGCTTTTAACCATTCGGCTGCGGGAATGGCATTGATAAACGGTGATGGTGAATTTATTGAAGTTAATGAACGATTGATAGAAATGTTAGGGTATTCTATCAGCGAGATGAAAGCGTCTAAAATTCAAGATATCGTCCATAAAAATCACATCAGGCAACATTTTATATTAAAACAACAATTAGATACCGAGCAAATATCAAAATTCAATATTGAAATTATTTTTAACCACAAAAATGATTCTTTTGTATGGACCTACATGTCCGTTTCTGTCATTAAAAATAGTGAGAACAAATATTATATATGTCAGTTTATTGATATCACAAAAAGGAAAATAATAGAAGATGAAAATAAACTATTACTAGAAGAAAATAACAGAAACAAGCAAATTCAACTTGACGAAGCTAAAAACTTATACCGCCTTTTAGCAAACAATACCGTAGATCTCATTTGTTTACATAATATTGACACTACTTTTAAATATGTTTCGCCTTCTATTCAAAAACTATTAGGATACACACCAGATGAATTAATTGGTCGCTCTCCTTTAGATTATGCACATCCTAAAGACGCCCAAGACATTCAAACTAAATTAACTGCTTACATATCCGAAGAAATGGATGAACCCGTAATTGCACGATTTAAAACTAAAAACAACAGCTACATTTGGATTGAAATAAAAGCTAATTTAATTATTGAAAAAGGAGTCACCATGGGTTTTCAAACTAGCTCGCGCGACGTAACAACCCGTAAAAAAGCAGATGAAGCAATAGAAAAATCCCTTACTAAAGAACGCAAGCTTAACGAGTTAAGAACTAATTTAGTCTCTACTATTTCACATGAGTTTAGAACACCAATGACGACCATACGTACAAGTGCAGAGTTGATTAACATGTACTTAGAGGGTCAAAATATTGAAAACGAATCTCGCTTATTGAAGAGAGTAAACACCATTACCGTAGAAATCGATCGAATTGTTGAATTGATGGATGCCGTTTTAACCATTTCAAAAGAGGATTCAGGTAAAACGAACTTTTCGCCATCTACATTCGACTTAAAAACTTTAAGTGAAGAAATAATAGATAAAAATTTCACAGAATTAAAAGACAACAGATCAGTAGAGGTAAGCTGTAAAGGAGATAACTTCCACATTTATGCTGATAAAAATCTAATTGAATACTCGATTTCTAACCTTTTAAATAA
>CAWURM010000016.1:0-9231 GCA_963924965.1 uncultured Flavobacterium sp. | reverse complement strand
TTTTTTTATGCTCTAGGCAAGAATATCTCGGCCATCATGCAGCGTGCACTACCGCCGCCGCAAGCTTCTATTGTATCCAAGCTTGAGCTTAAAATCGTTGCATGCTTTTCTAATTGTTCGATTTGTTTCGGTTTTAAACTTTGATGCGCTGCCGCACTCATCACTAGATAACGCTTATCATCTGCTCCACGAACTTCAAGCATATTACCTGCAAAATTATTTACTTGCTCCTCAGTAATTAAAATGATCTCCTTATTGTCCTTTTTTAAACTATCTAAAACCATTTTACGTTCTTTTTTATCATCGATGCAATCTGCACAAATAACGGCAAATGTTTCACCCAAACACATCATTACATTGGTGTGATAAATCAATTTACGCTCACCATCTACGGTTTGAAAAGCTTCAAATATAACAGGCGCATAATCAAAATCCTCACAAAACTCGATAAACAATTCTTCGTCAGCTCTAGGAGATAAAGCGCAATAGGCTTTTTCATTGGCTCTATCAATAAGTAAACTTCCCGTTCCTTCTAGATAAAAACCATCCTCTTCAGCCGACGTATAATCTACAATATTTTCGATTTTAAATCCTTTGTCTTCTAATTCATCCAAGATTTCCTCACGACGTTCAACACGACGATTTTCAGCAAACATAGGATACAGCGCTACATCACCATTTTCATGAAAGGACACCCAATTATTTGGGAAAATACTATCTGGAGTATCTGGATTTAAAGTATCATCCACCACGGTAACATCGACACCTACTGCTCTTAATTTGTCTACAAAGGCATCAAACTCTTGTTGTGCTTTAGCATTTACAGTGGCTGGTAATAATCCGTCCAATACTTTTTGATAGTAATTATTGACCGCTGTTTGTTCATTCATTCGAAACGCTACAGGGCGAATCATTAATATAGAATTAGTCGTTTGCTTCATTTTTTTATTTTTTAATTGGATAAAGAACCACTTCAGTGATTCCTTCTTGTAATTTAATCTCTAATTAACGGTAAAGTCGAACATCGTAACAATCCCTCTTGTTTTGATATCTCTGCGTAGGGTATTTCTTCTACTACAAAACCTTTTGCACGCAACCACGTATTCAGTCTCGTGAAATTACGTTCAGAAACTACTACGTTAGTATCTATTGAAAAGATATTCGAATTCATGTGATACATCTCGTCTCTAGTGATCGAAAATAAATTTTCCTCTCCAAATAAACTCACTAAATAGTCGTAATCTGCTTCATCCCTAAATCCTCCTTTGTATATAATTCCTTTATCAGTACCAACCGATTGGAAACAACAATCGAGATGTAAGGCATTATCTCTTGCTTCGGTTTTTGACTTTACTAAATCGAACGCTTTAACAATTTTATTGGGGAATAAATCTTTAATATACTGCACTCCAGCTGCATTGGTTCTCGCAGTTATATAATCGGAATAATCGCTGCCTTTATAAGTTCCAATAAAAATATGATCATTCCAAAGCATGACATCACCACCTTCAATATGCACCTCTTCAGGAGGTCGAACCACCTTCAAGGGAATCATTTGATCGATGATGTATTGAATAGCGTCTAGCTCCATTTCGCGATCGGGTAATATATTCGATTTCACGAAAAGATCATCAATTACAAAACCAATGTCTCTGGTGAATATCTGGTTGCAGTTTTCAATTAACTGAGGTCGATAAACTGTTACCTGATATTTTTTTAAAACGGCATTAAAGGCTTCCATTTCAATTACCATATCACGTTCTACAGGATAGGTCCCTGCAAGAATATGTTCTAATGATTTGGGATCATATGCTTCTTCGACGGAGGGAGTGGGGCCATTATTAACTGCAGTACCTAATACTACAGCTCGCAACCTTGAAGTTTCACTGTTTACTTTTAATTCTAACATATCTATCTACACTATTTTTAAACAAAGATAAAAAAAAGCCTCACTTTTCAGTGAAGCTTTAAAATTCTGTTATAATTATTCTGGTTTCTTAAAATCTCTTAAGGCTGCACCAGTATATATTTGTCTTGGCCTTCCAATAGGCTCTTTATTTTCACGCATTTCTTTCCATTGTGCGATCCAACCTGGTAATCTTCCAATAGCAAACATTACTGTAAACATATCAGTAGGAATCCCTAAAGCTCTATAAATAATCCCTGAATAAAAATCTACATTTGGATATAAATTTCTTGATTTGAAATATTCATCTTCTAAAGCTGCTGCTTCTAATTTTTTAGCAATATCTAAAATAGGATCATCAACCCCTAAGGTTTCCAGCACTTCATTTGCTGCTTTCTTGATGATTTTTGCACGTGGATCAAAATTCTTATACACACGGTGTCCAAAGCCCATCAATCTAAAAGGATCTGATTTGTCTTTGGCCTTCGCCATATACATATCAGTATCGCCACCATTTTTATGGATTTCTTCTAGCATTTCAAGAACAGCTTGATTGGCTCCACCATGTAATGGACCCCATAAAGCAGAAACACCTGCAGAGATAGATGCAAATAAACCGGCATGAGACGAACCTACCATTCTTACCGTTGAAGTAGAACAGTTTTGTTCATGATCCGCATGTAGAATGAATAATTTGTCTAATGCATCAATAACAACAGGATTGGCTTTGTATGGTTCTGTAGGTAATTCAAACATTAAGCGCATGAAATTTTCAACGTATCCTTTTGTATTGTCATAATAGTTCAAAGGATATCCCATACTCTTTCTATACGTCCAAGTTGCGATAACTAAAAATTTACCCATCGTTTTACAAACCGCATGGTACATTTCTTTATCATTATCAACATTAACTGACTTAGGATTAAAAGCAGTTAACGCACTTGTTAGAGCAGCTAATACACCCATAGGATGAGCCGTTCTTGGAAAACCGTCGATGATATTTTTCATCTCTTCATTTACCAAGGTATGTTTTCTAATATCTACCTCAAATTGCTCTAATTGAGCAGCAGTAGGTAATTCTCCAAAGATTAATAGAAATGAAACTTCTAAAAAGTCCGCTTTATCAGCTAAATCTTCTATGGAATATCCTCTGTAACGTAAAATACCAAGCTCTCCATCAAGGAAGGTAATTTTACTCGTACAAGAACCTGAGTTTTTATACCCTGGATCCAAAGTGATAATTCCTGTTAAATCGCGTAATTTGTTAATATCGATTGCTTCTTCATTCTCACTCCCTTTAATTACGGGAAATTCGAATTTTTTACCATCAATTTCTAGTATAGCTGTTTTTGACATAATATTTTGCAAATAAATCTTTATATTTAATAATTTACCAAATCTAAGGATAATAACATTAATTAAAAAGAGAAAATCACAATGATAATGTTAAATTTAATAAAAAAGCCATTCGTTTAAAACGAATGGCTCTCTATACTAGTAAATAAAAAAATTATTTGATTTTAAAAGCATTTAGACCAGGAAAATAAGCAGTATTCCCTAATTCTTCTTCAATTCTTAACAATTGATTGTATTTAGCCATACGATCCGATCTTGAAGCGGAACCTGTTTTAATTTGTCCGCAATTTAATGCAACAGCTAAATCTGCAATAGTATTGTCTTCTGTTTCACCAGAACGGTGTGACATAACTGAAGTATATCCAGCATTTTTAGCCATATTAACTGCAGCAATAGTCTCTGTCAAGGTACCAATTTGATTTACTTTAATAAGGATAGAATTTGCTATTCCCTTTTGAATCCCTGTAGAAAGTCTTTCTACATTCGTTACGAACAAGTCATCTCCTACTAATTGTACTTTATCTCCAATTTTCTCCGTAAGCAACTTCCATCCATCCCAGTCATTTTCATCCATCCCATCTTCAATAGAAATAATTGGGTATTTAGCCGCTAATTCTGCTAAATAATCCACTTGTTCAGCTGAAGATCTAATTTTTCCAGTTTCTCCTTCAAATTTAGAGTAATCGTATTTTCCGTTTACATAAAATTCAGCCGCAGCACAATCTAAAGCAATCATAATTTCGTCTCCAAAAGTATAACCTGCATTTTCAACTGCTTTTTTAATTGTATCTAAAGCATCTTCTGTTCCACCAGGTAAGTTTGGTGCAAAACCACCTTCGTCACCTACAGCAGTACTCAACCCTCTATCATGTAGTACTTTTTTAAGGCTATGGAAAATTTCTGTTCCCATTTGCATTGCATGTGTGAAAGAAGTCGCTTTTACCGGGAAAATCATGAATTCTTGAAAAGCAATCGGTGCATCAGAGTGTGAACCTCCATTGATGATATTCATCATAGGAACAGGTAAAGTATTCGCTGAAACCCCACCCACGTATCTATATAAAGGCAAACCTAATTCATTTGCAGCAGCTTTTGCCACAGCAAGAGAAACACCTAAAATGGCATTCGCTCCTAAATTTGATTTATTTGGAGTTCCATCTAACTCGATCATCGTTTGATCAATCAAGTTTTGCTCAAAAACCGAAGTTCCAATTAATTCGTCGGCAATGATGGTATTAACATTTTTCACTGCATTCAAAACTCCTTTTCCTAGAAAAGCTTTTCCACCATCTCGTAATTCTACTGCTTCATGCTCACCAGTTGATGCTCCAGAGGGAACTGCAGCCCGTCCTAAAACACCATTTTCTGTAATTACATCTACTTCTATTGTAGGATTTCCTCTTGAATCGAAAATTTGTCTTGCGTGAATCTTGATAATAATACTCATACTACTTTATTTTAAAATTTAAAATACAAATATATTCTATCTTTTCTAATCCTATAATGAAAATAATGAATGTTATTAACGAAAACGTTATAATTATTTTTTAAAACAGGTGACTCCTATTGTTTTACAAAAATAGTACACCCTAGCAACCTATTTATCGTCCAACCAAAAGATTACTCATCGTCAATCAAAATGACAAGCACCCATTTATTATTCCAAAGGGATAAAAGCAGCACTACCGAATAGGTTTAGAATTTCAATACTACTTAAAATACCAGAAAAAAAAAGAATAAAAATAAACTATGAAGAATCAATTACAACTTGTCATAGTAAAGAAAAATCTTAAACAAATCGGCTTCCGATTTAAAATTTAATTTTGAATCAGATGCAAACTTATTGACTTGACTAGCTTTAGCACCAAATAGATTTAAAATTGATTTTTTACTAAGTTTTAGCTCGACAAATTCATTCTCTTGAAATTTTACATAATATTTTTCAACTATTGAATACACGTCTTGTTGAATATATTCTAGCGTTAGTGGATTAATCGTCCCTTTTTTTAGTACCGAATTAAATCCTTTAACAAAAATTAATTTTGGTGAAACATAAATTTCCTGAAAAAGGGCACTCGTTCCATTAATAGCATATAATTTGTATTTCTTCGAATTATGCCTAATAAAATTTACTTTTTCAATTTCGATTTGAAAAACAGAATCTTTAGAGATTTTTGATTCTAACTTATTCGATTTTACATTGTAGTTCAGATTTGGAAAACTAAACCCTTCTTTTTCCGTAATGAAAACCTCATACTGTCCTTCCCATTTAGGAAATAAATACACATTAGCTTCATTTTGAATGTCTGCATCACTCTTGGTTATATAAATTCCGTCATATTGCATAGCACTCAATAAATACGGTTTTGTGCCATCTCGCATTCCTTGCCCGTGGACAATAATAGAAAAAAATAATAGAAAAAAAATGGCAACTTGTCTCATGGTGATCGTTTAAATGGTTAAAAAAAGAATCTAAATAAAATAGTAAAGTTGCAAAAACACACACAAATTACTTGATAGACACATCATCTAAAATGCCTGTATGTTTCATTATTATTCCCTAACTTCCAGATCATCATTGCAATAAAATTCTCTTAGACAAAATAAAACAAGCGAACAAAAATATTTTACTTTTTAATACTAGATAAATATAGACTAAAAAAGAATGGAAAAGTAGCGACAAGAAAAAAATTTGCCTGATTTTTAGTACATAAATTCAAAACAACCGTTCGAGAAAATGACTGTAAAACGATAAAGCGATAATTGTATCGTTTTAGTACGATTAAAATGAATCCTCGAAGGATTGCCTACTCGTATTTTTACCTTGTACTATACGAAAAAGGGGTTTGATTTATATTTCAAAATCAAACCCCCTTAATTCAGTTTAAACTACTGTGAAAACACGGTTAATTTAATCCTTTTATATTTTCAATAAATTGGTCAAACAAATACGATGAATCATGAGGACCCGGACTTGCCTCAGGATGGTATTGTACTGAAAAACAATTCTTGTTTTTCATGCGCATTCCTGCTACTGTCCCATCGTTTAAATGGAGATGAGTAATTTCTAAATCAAGGTTATTTTCTAATTCCTCTTTATTAACCGCAAATCCATGATTTTGAGAGGTAATCTCTCCTTTTCCTGAAAGTAGGTTTTTCACAGGATGATTAATACCTCTATGACCATTGAACATTTTATAAGTTGAGATTCCATTCGCTAATCCAATCACTTGATGACCCAAACAGATACCAAACAAAGGTTTATCATTCGCAAGTATATCTTTAGCTACCTGTATAGCACTTAAAAGCGGTTCAGGATCACCAGGCCCATTTGAAAGAAAAAACCCATTTGGATTAAAAGAAGCCAAATCTTCATAAGTAGAATCAAAAGGAAAAACTTTTATATAACAGTCTCTCTTGGCAAGATTTCGCAATATATTTGTTTTGATTCCTAAATCTAAAGCCGAAATTTTATAAGTAGCATTTTCATCTCCAAAGAAATAAGGCTCTTTAGTCGAAACTTTAGAAGCTAATTCTAAGCCTTTCATATCCGGAACATTAGCTAAAGCTGCTTTCAATTCTTCAATTGCAGTACCATCAGTGCAAATAACCGCATTCATAGCACCGTTATCTCGAATATAACTTACCAAAGCGCGAGTATCAACATCAGAGATACAAATTAAATTTTCTTTAATAAAATAATCTTCCAAACTTTGACTAGCATCTACTCTAGAATAATTAAAACTAAAGTTCTTACATACTAAACCTGAAATTTTAATTCCATCTGATTCTACTTCCTTATCGTTCACCCCATAATTTCCAATATGAGGATTAGTGGCCACCATAATTTGCCCAAAATAAGAAGGGTCAGTGAAAATTTCTTGATAACCAGTCATCCCAGTGTTAAAACAAACTTCACCAAAGGTTGTGCCACTGATTCCTATTGATTTCCCGTGAAAAATAGTACCATCACTTAATAAAAGAATGGCGTTTTGTCGTGTTGTATATTTCATGTGTTATTAAATATTGTGCAAATTTAATTTAAATTGTGGTCCTATGAAAATTTAAGATGAAGAGAATCATAAATTAATAATACGCTTATTCCACATTTTGTTATATCCATAAGAAAACACATCTAATAATTCGGGTTTCCATATGCCCAAAAAAAAAGGACTAACTTCAAAAAGCTTGTCCTTTAAATTACTATTTATATAGTACTATAATGATTCAATATATTCTTAATATCCTCTTCTGACGAGTAGGATAGTTTATTCTTAGAAGCATATTCCTTTATCAAGTCTTTTTTATCACTTAAGAGTTTCAATACATTTCCTTTAGTTAATTTAGTTTCTACATATTCATCTTTAATCCAAAAAAAGTATGAAAATTTCTGAATGTATTTATTTTCAGAAATCATCTCTTGAGTCAAAGGATTCATAACCCCCTCCTCAACAACAATATGGCTTTTCTTGTACAATTTAATCTTGTCATTGCTAAACACCTCTAGAAACAAACCATTCAACTCCCCTTCAAATATCGCTTTATACTTAGTATTATTATTAATTATAAAGTCTATAGTATTAAGATCATATAAAAATACCGAATCTTTAGAGACCATAGATTCTAATCTTTGACTCTTGATATTATAATTCAAATTAAACAACTGATGCGTGTCTCCTTCAATAGTAGTTACTTTAAAAAGACCTCTCGAATTTGGAAACAAGTAGACGGAGCCTTCAATTTTCTTATCCATAGCTTTTCCAGGAATCCACATTCCAGCCAAGGTATTATCATTTTTAGTGGATGATGCAATAGTATAATCTGTACTACTACCTTGCGCCAATACAGCACAAGAAACGAATAAAAGAGAACAAAGAAATAATTTATTTTTCATGATTTTTGAATGAATTAGACTACTAATATAATAAAAAAGGATAAACTAAAAATAGTTTATCCTTTTTTATATTAAACAAAGATTATATCTTTATTCTGCAGCATCTGTAGTTGTTTCAGTTTCAGCAGTTGGCGCTTCAGTAGCCTCATCTGCTTTTTTAGCTTTTCCACCACGACGGCTTTTCGCTTTCTTAACTTCTTTTTTACCACCATTGTAAAGTTCATTGAAATCTACTAATTCGATCATTGCCATATCAGCATTATCTCCTAAACGATTTCCAACTTTAATGATACGAGTGTATCCACCTGGACGGTCTCCTACTTTAGCAGCTACGTCTCTGAACAAGTCAGTTACCGCATATTTGCTACGTAAATAAGCAAAACATATACGACGGTTGTGAGTCGTATCTGTCTTTGATTTTGTTATTAAAGGCTCAACAAATTGTTTAAGCGCTTTTGCTTTAGCGACAGTAGTATTAATACGTTTGTGCTCAATAAGAGAACAAGCCATATTAGCTAACATAGATTTTCTATGTGCAGTCTGTCTGCTTAAGTGATTGAATTTTTTTCCGTGTCTCATGACGTGTTTTTTTATACTTTCATCTTGATACTATCCTTTTTGGAGATCAAAATATGAAGTAATTTATTCTTTATCTAGTTTGTATTTCGCTAAATCCATTCCGAAGTTCAAATTCTTAACAGCAACTAGTTCATCAAGTTCTGTTAAAGATTTTTTACCAAAATTACGGAATTTCATTAGGTCATTTTTATTGAACGATACTAAATCACCAAGTGTATCAACTTCAGCCGCTTTCAAACAATTTAATGCTCTTACAGATAAGTCCATATCAACAAGCTTAGTTTTAAGCAATTGTCTCATATGTAATGACTCTTCATCATACGATTCTGTTTGTGCGATCTCATCAGCCTCAAGTGTAATTCTTTCGTCAGAGAACAACATGAAATGGTGAATTAGAACTTTGGCAGCTTCAGTAAGTGCATCTTTTGGATTAATTGAACCATCAGTTTTAATTTCGAAAACTAATTTTTCATAATCTGTTTTTTGCTCTACACGG
>CAWURM010000015.1:0-16263 GCA_963924965.1 uncultured Flavobacterium sp. | reverse complement strand
AAGTGATGCGGCTGCTTTGTGTGTGCCACAAGAGGCTAGTGTAGCTTGTAGTACAAAAATTGCTTTAGAGTGGGATGAAGCATTTAAAAACATGAATGATCCTTCAGGTAGAGCTGTGGCTAATGTACATACGGATTCGTATGTGAAAGCATAATTTTTTAAAAATGTAAATGCATAATAAAATGCTCCCAAATTTTGGGAGCATTTTTTATTTTAAGACTATTGAAAATAGTGTCAGTGTATTTTTTTATATATTGCTTCTTTTTTATATTAGCCAATCTAAAATCCTCAACATGAAACGTTATATATTAATTTTTACGTTGCTTTCACTTACCTCTTGTTTGAAGAATGTAAAAACCTCTGTTGATTTGATAATCACTGACGCTACTATTTATAAAGTAGATAAGAATTTTGATAAAGCCAATGCCATGGCAATTAAGGACGGAAAAATTGTCGCGATTGGATCAAATGCCGAAATAGTAAACAATTACCAATCGGATAAAAATGTTAATGCCAAAGGAAAATTTATTTATCCAGGTTTAATCGATGCGCATTGTCATTTTTATGGTTTTGGTCTGAGTCTGCAAGAGGTGGATCTACGTGGTACCAAGAGTATGGCTGAGGTGATTAAGCGTATTCAAGAATTTCAAAAAGTAAAAAAAGCTAGTTTTATTATTGGTAATGGTTGGGATCAAAACGATTGGACAGTAAATGAGTTTCCTTCAAAAGCCGATTTAGATAAGTATTTTCCAAATATCCCTGTCGTATTAAATAGAGTCGACGGTCATGCAATAATTGTAAATAGTAAAGTTTTGGCTTTGGCAGGAATTACAAAAGATACCAAAGCGGTCGGAGGTCAAATTGAAATCAAAAATGGGGAACCCACCGGTATATTAATTGATAATCCGATGGAATTAGTTTTTAAAATAATTCCGAAACCGAGCCGAAAAACTCAAATTGCCGCTTTATTGGATGCTGAAAAAGTAATGTTTGATTATGGTTTAACGACAGTAAATGATGCTGGTTTAGATCCTGATATTATTAATTTAATGGATAGTTTGCAAAAGGCAAAAGCAATGAAATTAAATGTGTATGCTATGATTACTGCTAATCAAAAAAACATTGATTTGTATTTGAAAAAAGGAATATATAAAACAGATAATTTAGATGTTCGATCTTTTAAAATGTATGGAGATGGCGCTTTAGGTTCTCGAGGTGCTTGTTTGCATAAAGCATATTCAGATAGTCCAAAGCAATTCGGCGCGTTTCTTTCTTCAATTTCCCAATTAAAATCTGTTGCCCAACAAATAGCTAATTCGGAATTTCAATTGAATTCGCATGCAATCGGTGATTCGGCAAATACTGTTTTACTAAAAATATACAAGGAAGCTTTGACTGGTAAAAAAGACCGAAGATGGAAAATTGAACACGCGCAAGTGTTAAGAGAGCAAGATTTTGATTACTTCAAGACGGGAATTATTCCTTCGGTTCAACCTACACATGCTACATCTGATATGTATTGGGCGGGAGATCGATTAGGAAAGGAGCGTTTGAGGAATGCCTATGCTTATCAAAAGTTATTAGATAAGGCAGGTGTTATTGCCTTAGGAACTGATTTTCCTGTTGAAGAAGTGAATCCTATGTTGACGTTTCATGCTGCAGTGGCAAGAAAAGATAGTAAAGGATATCCAAAAGGAGGGTTTCAAATGGAAAATGCGCTATCAAGAGAAGAAACGCTTAAAGGAATGACCATTTGGGCGGCCTACTCTAATTTTGAAGAAAAAGAAAAAGGAAGTTTGGAAGTAGGGAAGTGGGCTGATTTTGTGCTGTATGATAAAGATATTATGAAAATTATCGATAGTGATATTTTGGAAGCTAAAGCGTCAGGAACTTATGTAAAAGGAGTAAAAGTGAAATAAACCAATTGTGGTGATGTTTGAATTTTGTAATACATTGTTAGAATTTGTATACTTTCGAATTACAATTTTGATGTAAATCAATTTTTATTGTAAAATTATATAATCAAATGTTGGTTTTGTATTTTGCATTTGTAACTAATGATACATCTTTGTTTTTAAAAGAGGAATTAAAATAGTAATAGACAGATTTATGTGTGGAATATTAGCCATTATAGGAAAAGGGAAAGATGAGAAATTGGTTTTGGAACTTTCAAAAAGGATGTCTCATCGTGGTCCTGATGAATCTGATTTACATGTAACTACAAAAGGACATATCTTAAGTCATGAACGTTTATCTATCGTTGATTTGCATTCAGGCAAACAGCCAATGCAAGGGACTAAGTCAGCATACATGGTTCATAACGGAGAAATATACAATCATCAAGAATTAAGAGAAGGTGTTTTGAAGCATCATGCCTTTCGAACACAATCTGATTCTGAAGTAATTGTGCATTTGTATGAAGAGTTTGGTTACGATTTTTGTGACAAATTAGACGGGGATTTTGCTTTCGTAGTGATAGATGGAGATGATTATATGGCAGCGAGGGATCCATTGGGTGTAAAACCTTTGTACTATGGATTGGATGAAAGAGGAAGGATTTATTTCTCCTCAGAAATGAAATCTATTGCAGATCAATGTAAAACATTTTCAACTTTTCCTCCGGGTCATTATTATACTTCTAAAACGGGATTTGTAAAATATTATAAGCCAGAATATGAGTATTATGCTAAGGCAGATCAAGATTTAGATTTGGATTTGATTCGAACAACATTGACCGAGGCTACGCGTAAACGTTTAATGGCTGATGTTCCGGTAGGAGTATTGCTTTCTGGAGGTTTAGATAGTTCTTTGACTTCGGCAATTGCTTCTCGATTGTTCAAAGAACAAGGGAAGGAATTGCATTCTTTTTCAATAGGACTAGATGCTAACGCACCGGATACTGTTGCCGCAAGAAAGGTAGCTGAATTTTTAGGGACAACACATCATGAAGTATATTTCACAGTTGAAGAGGGAATTAAAGTGATTGAAAAGCTAATTTGGAATTTAGAAACCTATGATTTGATCTCCATTAGGGCAGGTGTACCTATGTATTTCCTTTCAAAAGCAATTGCAGATTTAGGTATTAAAGTAGTGCTTTCAGGAGAAGGAGCCGATGAGATTTTTGGAGGATATTTATACTTTGGAAATGCGCCAACAGCTGAAGATTTTCAAAAAGAAACCATTGAAAGGGTTCAAAAGTTATTTACGGCCGATTTATTAAGAGCAGATAAATCTACCATGGCCCATGGTTTAGAGACTAGAGTGCCTTTTTTGGATAAAGTATTTTTAGATGTTGCTATTCGCGTAAGAGCAGAAGAAAAATTACCGAAAACACACGATGGGAAAGAAAAATATATATTAAGAAAAGCATTTGATATTCCTAATGATCCATATCTTCCGAATGAGGTTTTATGGAGACAAAAAGAACAATTTTCGGATGGGGTAGGTTATCGATGGATTGATGAATTAATAACATTTTGTTCTTCTCAAGTTACTGATCAACAATTAGCAGGAGCTATGGCAGAGTTTCAATATAATGTTCCAACGACAAAAGAGGCTTATTTATATCGATCTATTTTTAATAAATATTTTCCGCAACAAAGTGCGGCTCAAACCGTACGTAAATGGATTCCAAAATGGCAGGAAAATGAAGATCCAAGTGGTAGAGCAAATGCAGCACATGTAAAAGCAGATACTGAAATTGCAAAAGCCGGAATTAATGTTTGATGAAACAAATTTTGTGATAAATAAAGACGTTCTCTATTTTGAGAGCGTTTTTTTATGTTAAAAAATCAACAATATGTTAATAACTTAAGCGCTTAAAACATGATTTTAACGGTTATATAGTTTGTGTTTTTATATATTTGCGTGTTAGACAAATAGTACATTTTTTTTAGAATAAAATATATGAGCGAAGAAATTAAGAAGGACAATTATTCAGCAGATAGTATTCAGGCGTTAGAAGGAATGGAACATGTAAGAATGCGTCCATCAATGTACATTGGGGATGTAGGTGTTCGTGGACTACATCATTTAGTTTATGAAGTAGTCGATAACTCTATCGATGAGGCAATGGGTGGCCATTGTGATACCATTAGAGTAGATATAAATGAAGACGGTTCGATCTCTGTAGAAGATAATGGACGTGGTATTCCTGTTGGAATTCATAAAAAAGAAGGAGTTTCAGCTTTAGAGGTTGTAATGACTAAAATTGGTGCTGGAGGTAAATTTGATAAAGATTCATACAAAGTTTCAGGAGGACTTCACGGAGTTGGGGTTTCTGTAGTAAATGCACTTTCTAATCATTTAAGAGCTACGGTTCATAGTAGTGATGGAAAAATTTATGAGCAGGAATATGAGAAGGGAAAGGCGTTATATCCAGTGAAACAAATTGGGGAAACGACTAAAAGAGGTACAATTGTAACTTTTTACCCGGATCCAAGTATTTTTACGCAAACCATTGAATATTCCTATGATACGTTATCGGCTCGTATGCGTGAATTGTCTTTCTTGAATAAAGGAATTACAATCACTTTTACCGATAAAAGAGAGTTAGATAAAGATGGGAATTTTGTGTCGGAAATTTTTCATTCTGATGAAGGTTTAAAAGAATACATTCGATATTTAGATGGAAATCGTGAACCTATTATTGCTCATGTAATTTCTATGGATCATGAAAAAGGAGAAATTCCTGTTGAAGTGGCCTTAATTTATAATACTAGTTACACAGAGAATATTTTTTCTTATGTGAACAATATTAACACACACGAAGGGGGAACGCACCTGCAAGGTTTTAGAACGGGTCTTACAAGATCATTGAAGAAATATGCAGATGCTTCTGGAATGTTAGATAAATTGAAGTTTGATATTTCTGGAGATGATTTTCGTGAAGGATTAACAGCGATTATATCTGTAAAAGTTGCAGAGCCACAATTTGAAGGCCAAACGAAAACAAAGCTTGGAAACAGAGAAGTAGTTTCTCCGGTAAGTCAAGCAGTGAGTGAAATGATCGAAAATTATTTGGAAGAAAATCCAAATGACGCTCGAATCATTGTACAAAAAGTAATTCTTGCAGCGCAAGCACGTCATGCGGCTAAAAAAGCGCGTGAAATGGTGCAACGCAAAACTGTAATGGGTGGCGGTGGATTGCCAGGAAAGTTGTCTGATTGTTCAGAACAAGATCCTGCAAAATGTGAAGTATATCTTGTCGAGGGAGATTCGGCAGGGGGAACAGCTAAACAAGGTCGTGACCGTGCTTTTCAGGCTATTTTGCCATTGCGTGGTAAGATTTTGAATGTTGAGAAAGCCATGCATCATAAAGTATTTGAAAACGAGGAGATTCGAAATATATTTACCGCTCTTGGTGTTACTATTGGAACTGAAGAGGATAGTAAGGCATTGAATATATCTAAGTTACGTTACCATAAAGTGATTATCATGTGTGATGCCGATGTCGATGGTAGTCATATTTCTACTTTAATATTAACGTTCTTTTTCCGTTTCATGAAGGAGCTAATTGAAGAGGGGCACGTATATATTGCTGCACCACCTTTGTATTTAGTTAAAAAAGGAAATAAAAAAGAATATGCTTGGAATGATGTGCAGCGTGATCAAGCCAATGAAAGAATGGGAGGTAGTGCTGCTATTCAACGTTACAAAGGTCTTGGAGAGATGAATGCAGAGCAATTATGGGAAACTACCATGGATCCTAATTTTAGAACATTACGTCAAGTTAATATAGATAGTTTAGCTGAGGCTGATAGAGTATTCTCTATGTTGATGGGTGATGAAGTGCCACCAAGAAGAGAATTTATTGAGAAAAATGCAGTGTATGCAAATATTGATGCATAAATAAAGTAGTTTGCTCTACGAATCAAAAAAATAAAATTAACAAACAACCGATAAACCATAAAAGATGAAAGTTACTATTGTAGGAGCAGGAAATGTAGGTGCTACTTGTGCGGATGTGATTTCTTACAGAGGAATTGCAAGTGAAGTAGTATTATTAGATATAAAAGAAGGATTTGCTGAAGGGAAAGCATTAGATATTATGCAATGTGCTACCAATACAGGGTTTAATACTAAAGTTTCCGGTGTTACTAATGATTATTCAAAGACTGCTAATAGTAATGTTGTTGTAATTACTTCAGGGATTCCTAGAAAACCAGGAATGACGCGTGAAGAATTAATAGGTATCAATGCAGGAATCGTTAAGACGGTTGCAGAAAATGTACTTAAATTCTCTCCGGATGCCATTATAGTGGTAGTTTCTAATCCAATGGATACTATGACATATTTAGCTTTGAAATCAACTGGATTGCCAAAAAATAGAATTATTGGTATGGGAGGAGCATTGGATAGTTCTCGTTTTAGAACGTATTTATCACTAGCTTTAGATAAACCAGCAAATGATATATCAGCAATGGTGATAGGAGGTCACGGCGATACAACAATGATTCCATTGACGCGATTAGCTTCCTACAATGGGATACCTGTTTCTCAATTTCTTTCAGAAGAAGCATTGCAAAAAGTAGCTGCAAGTACTATGGTGGGTGGTGCTACGCTTACTGGATTATTAGGAACTTCAGCTTGGTATGCTCCAGGAGCTTCTGTAGCATTTTTGGTTGACAGCATTTTAAACGATCAAAAGAAAATGATTGCGTGTTCTGTATTTGTTGAAGGAGAATACGGTCAAAATGATATTTGTATCGGAGTTCCATGTATTATTGGAAAAAATGGAGTTGAAGAAATTCTTGAAATAGAATTGAATGAGACTGAACAAGCTCTATTTTCTAAAAGCGCTGATGCAGTTAGACAAATGAATGATGCCTTAAAAACAATTTTAGCTTAATTTTTTAGTCATATAAAATAGAAGACTGCACTTATGCAGTCTTTTTTTTGAGATTAATCAATAAATAAATTGGTTAATCTTAACCTTAATTATATATTTGCTCGGTTTAAAATAAATAGTATAATTCTGGATGTTAAATTTTAGGATTGAAATAGTGCCCAAGACGGGGCTTACAAGGGTTAAAGCAAAAATAAATAAATATAAAATAATTAATTTTTAGTAATAATGCAGAATAAAGGACTTATTAAATTTTTCGCAATTCTATTTGCATTGGTAAGTATTTACCAACTTTCTTTCACTTTTGTTGCAAGCAAAGTAAAAAATGATGCAAAATCTTTTGCAAATGGAAACCCTGAAAAAGAATTAAAATATTTAGATTCTATCGGTAAAGAAAGTGTTTTTAACCTAGGGTTTACCAACTTTACTTTTAATGAAGTTAGTGACAAACAAATCAATAAAGGTCTTGACTTAGAAGGAGGAATAAATGTGATTCTTCAAATTTCTGTTAAAGACATATTGAAAGGATTATCTAATAATTCCAAAAATCCAGTTTTCAATAAGTCATTAGCGGATGCTACAGCAGATACAGAAGGGAATAAGTCATATTTAGACAAATTTTTTGACGCTTTCGAAGCTAATTCTAAAGGAACTGTAAAATTGGCTTCGCCAGATATTTTTGCTAATAGAAGTTTGCAAGGAGAAGGTGGAGTAGATTTTCAAATGACAGATGCGCAAGTGCAAAAAGTAATCAAAAGAAAAGTTGATGAATCTGTAGAAAGTGCTTTTGGAGTATTAAGAAAACGTATCGATAAATTTGGGGTTACTCAACCTAATATTCAAAAATTGGGAGAATCGGGTAGAATTCTTGTTGAATTACCAGGGGCTAAAGATGTAGACAGAATCAAAAAATTATTGCAAAGTACTGCTCAATTAGAGTTTTGGGAAACGTATAAGATTGAAGAAATGGGAAGTTTTTTAATGGCTGCTAATGAGTCATTAAAAAAGTTGGAACCTGCTAAAGTGGAAACTAAAGCGGTTGTTAAAGACTCATTGAGTGCTTTATTAACTGATGGGAAGGATTCAGCGACTACTAAAAAAGGGAACAATCCTTTATTAGATAAAATCATCGGACAAGGTGGAGGACCAGTTTTAGGTTTATTTTCTCCAAAAGATACTGCTACCATTAATGGATACTTAAAAAGAGCGGATATCAGAATTTTATTAGCTGCTGATCAACGTTACGCTAAATTTGTTTGGGGTAAATTGACAACAGTAAAAGATGCTAAAGCTAAAGATGTTGAAGCAGTTGAATTGTATGCTTTAAAAGGGAATAGAGACAACGTTCCAGCAATGGGCGGTGGTGTTGTTACCGATGCTAAAGATTCATTTGATCAATTAGGAAAACCTTCTGTTTCTATGCAAATGGATGGACAAGGTGCTAAATCTTGGGAAGAATTAACTGGAAGAGCATATACTCAAAAAAGTAATATAGCTATTGTACTTGATAATGTTGTTTATTCAGCGCCAGGAGTATCTAGCGGACCAATTTCTGGAGGTAGATCAGAAATTTCTGGATCATTTGATGTAACAGAAACTAAAGATTTAGCAAACGTATTAAGAGCTGGTAAACTTCCTGCATCTGCTGATATCGTTCAGTCAGAAGTAGTAGGTCCATCTTTAGGTCAAGAAGCGATTGATAACGGTACTAATTCAGCTCTTGTTGGATTATTATTAGTTTCACTTTGGATGTTGGTTTATTATGGTAAAGCAGGTTGGTATGCTAATATTGCTTTGGCGGTTAACTTATTATTCTTATTTGGAATTTTAGCAAGTTTAGGAGCGGTATTAACATTGCCTGGTATTGCAGGTATCGTATTAACAATGGGAACGGCAGTTGATGCTAACATCATTATTTACGAACGTGCTAAGGAAGAATTGAGAGAAGGGAAATCGTTAAGTGAAGCGGTTGTGGCTTCCTATAGCTGGACAGGTGCAATGCGTTCAATTGTAGATGCAAACGTTACTCACATTTTAATTGGTACTGTTCTTTTTATCTTTGGATCAGGTCCAATTAAAGGATTTGCAACGACTTTATTAATTGGTATTATAACTTCATTGTTTACTTCTATTTTTATCGCTAGAATATTTATTGATAAAAACATCCTTGGTAAATGTGATCTATCATTCGTAACTAATTTTTCTAAAAATTTCTTCACTAATTTCCATTATGATTTCTTGAAAATTAAGAAATGGACTTATTTGTTCTCTTCAATTGTTGTTGTAGTGAGTTTTATCTCTCTTTTTACAAATGGTCTAGATCAAGGTGTCGATTTCGTAGGAGGAAGAACGTTCCAAGTGCGTTTTGAAAAACCAATTGAAACAGAAGTTGTAAAAGCAGAATTAGCTAAAGTTTTTGATGGAAGTGCCGAAGTAAAAGTTTTTGGTAAAGACAACCAATTGAAAATTACAACTAAATACAAAGTTCAAGAACACGGAACAAAAGCAGATGAAGAAGTAAATAAATTGTTATTTGACAATTTAAAGCAACATTATTCAGCTGGATTAACGTACGAAAAATTCGTTAATGCTTATGACGGTAAAAAATTCGGAATTGTACAAGCCTCTAAAGTGGGTCCAACAGTTGCTGAGGATATTAAAACAAATGCATATTGGGCTGTTATTGGAGCCATGTTAATTGTGTTTTTATACTTATTAATCAGTTTTAGAAAATGGCAATATGGTTTAGGAGCAATCGCTGCTGTAGCGCATGATGTTATTTTTGTATTAGGAATTTATTCTTTATGTTACAAGTTTATGCCTTTCGGAATGGAAATTGACCAACATTTTATTGCAGCGATATTAACTGTAATAGGGTATTCTATGAATGATACTGTAATTGTATTTGATAGAGTTCGTGAATTCTTAGATGGAAAAGTAAAAGGTAACTTTGGTGAAATTGTTAATAAATCGATCAACTCTACAATGTCTAGAACTATTAATACTTCATTGACTATGATTGGTGTATTATTGATCATGTTCATTTTTGGAGGGGAATCAATAAGAGGATTTATATTCGCAATGCTTGTTGGTATTGTTGTTGGTACTTATTCTTCTTTATTTATTGCAACTCCTGTGTTAGTGGATACAATTTCAAGAGAAGATAAAACGTTGATTGAAAAGCAACATCAAGAAAGTTAATCTACAACTTCTAAAATAGAAAAAGACCCAATCGCGAGATTGGGTCTTTTTGCTTATATAATGTAACACTTAACAAATTGGATACTTTTATTCCTTTTTTCCTTAATTGTAAACGGGATGTTGTGGAGATACCTATTAGCTGTGGTATTGTGGCTAGTGCATAAGTGTGCTCACTTAGTATTTTAAAAGAGTATCAGTTCTACCTAGGTTTTTATTACTATACAATTAATAGGTATAAACTAAAAGTCATATCTTCTTCATTTAATAAATAATTTAACTTTTGTATACATTATAGGTTATTTATAATGGTATTTCATACCATTAAATTAACAAATTTTATATATTTACTATATATTTATTATATCCACTATTTATTTAGATCAATTAAAACCCCCATAAATGATGAAAAATAGTATTTGGCCTTTTTTTTATTTTCTACTAATTATTTTTCTTTCTAATACTATTAGTGGGAATACAATTGATCCTTCAAAAAACTATTTTATAAAAATCGCTGCTACACCTACCGTAACTACGCCAGTATATTTATGTCAAAGTAGTTCAGCAACCCCATTATCAGCAACCCCTTCAGTAGTTGGTGCAGTTCTTAATTGGTACACGGTTGCAGTAGGAGGTGTTGGATCTTTAATTGCACCTATACCTAGTACTGCAGTAGTGGGATCTACATCGTATTATGTAAGTGAAACCATAGGAGGAGTAGAAAGTTCAAGAGTTCAAATTGTTGTAAATGTAGTGGCAGATAATGGCTCTAAGATTTTAAGTTTAAAATGTGATCCTTCTCAAATTGCCGCCGCTGATAAAAATAGTTCTGTTTTTTTCGATTGGACGAATACTCCTGGTTTACCTAATCAATATACGTATCGGTATACTATTGACGGAGGTCCTGCAATAAACGGTACAACTGGCCCCACTAATTTGCAAGTCTTTGGATTATTGCCAGGGCAATCTGTAACCTTAACGGTATGGCACACTACATATCCTTGTGATATTTCAATGATGACCTGTTCCGTTCCTTGTGGCACTGCTACAATTACGCCAAATTTCGCTGCTATTGGACCCATTTGTGCTGGTTCTCCAGCTCCTATTTTAGGCCCTACATCACCAAATGGGATCACAGGTACTTGGTCTCCAGCTGTTGTTAGTAATACGGTAAGTGGCAGTTATGTTTTTACGCCTAATGCTGCTTTGTTTCCTTGTGCCACAACCCAAACTTTAAATGTTACAGTGACACCATTAACAAGCCCCACGTTTACGGGAATTCCATCAACGATTTGTCAGTTTGCAGCGGCGCCAGTTTTGCCTTCGAATTCTAGTAATACGCCTGCATTTTCTGGAACTTGGAGCCCCGCAACAGTTAATACCTCGGTTTTAGGTCCGGTTACGTATACATTTACTCCTAATCCGGGTCAGTGTACATCAGTCACGCCAACCTCAGTTACCATTACAATCGTTCAAAATGTAACGCCAAATTTTGCTGCTATTCCTCCATTTTGTACCGGAACTACTGCTCCCGTATTAGCTAATACATCACCAAATGGAATTACGGGTACTTGGTCTCCGGCTGCGATTAATAATACAACGAGTGGCTCTTACGTATTTACACCCGCTGCTAATCAATGTGCTGCTAATCAAACATTAAATGTTACTATCATTCAGAAGGGAAATCCAAATTTTCAAAATATTGGACCCATTTGTACTGGAACAGCAGCACCAGTTTTAAATACTACAGCCCCAAATGGGATTACTGGAACCTGGTCTCCTTCCACTATTAATAATACCGTAAGTGGGAGTTATGTTTTTTCTCCCAATGCTAATCAATGTGCCAATTCACAAACCCTTAATGTGACAATCACTCCATTAACAAATCCCGGGTTTTCATCTTTTTCCGTTTGTTCAGGTAGCGTGCCTCCACCTTTAAAGCAAACATCACCAAATGGCGTTACCGGTAATTGGTCACCCTCTACAGTTGACAATATGACAAGTGGGACTTATACTTTTACTCCTAATCCTAACCAGTGTGCAAGTTCCCAAACCATAAATGTTACAGTGATTCCTTCTAATACTTTGGTTGATTTTCAATGGACAGTTACGGAAGCCTTTGTTAAAAATCAGGTTGTTACTATTTCAGCTACGGCAGCGGGAAACTATTTATATAAATTAGATGACGGCCCTTTGCAATCAAGTCCAATATTTGAATATGTCTCTGCAGGTTATCACGCTGTAACAGTACTTGACGTAGGTGGTTGTAGTAAGCCAATTACAAAATCGAATATTTTAGTTATTAATTATTCTAAATATTTTACTCCAAATGGGGATAACTTTAATGATACTTGGAATATTACGGAGTTAGGGGATGAGCTAGGTTCAAAAATATATATATTTGACAGGTATGGTAAATTATTGAAGGAAATAAGACCAAATGGAAACGGCTGGGACGGTACCTACAATGGGCAACCAATGCCAAGTAATGATTATTGGTTTGTAGTGGAGTACACGGAACAAAATATTCTTAAAAAATTTAAGTCCCATTTTTCACTAAAACGATAAATAAAAAAAGCTTCTTGTAAAAGAAGCTTTTTTTATTTTTAGATCAAGTTAGTTTATATTTTAACTGGCTTTTCTGCAGTGAATATGAAATAAGCGCCAATCAATATAAATGGGATGCTTAGCCATTGTCCGGTAGAAAGTAATCCTAAGGCGCTTTCAAAACCTCCTTGACTCTCTTTTACAAACTCTACGACAATTCGTACAGAAAATAATAATACTAGAAAGAGACCAAATAATAAGCCGGATTTTTGTCTAGCTTCCGTTTTCCAATACAAGAAAAATAGAATAGCGAAAACAAAAATATAACAAAAAGCTTCGTATAATTGTGCAGGATGTTTCGCTGGGACTTGTTGTAATAAATTAGCAAATTGTGGGTTCGTAGCTATTGCGTGATATGCTTCATTAGGATTTGCAATTTGTGTAGCGTTAACCGCATCTCTTGGACTAAATTGATCTCTAATAAATTTAATTCCAAATGATGAAGTTGTTTCTTTACCTATGATTTCAGAATTGAAAAAATTCCCAAAACGCACAAATATGGCTCCACTAGCCACCGGAATCACCACTCTGTCTAAGATCCATAATAGCGGACGTTTTAAAATAGATTTACTGTAGTAATACATTGCTATGATAATAGAAATAGCTGCGCCATGACTCGCTAATCCCTGATAACCTGTAAATTCAAAGTTAGGGGTAAATCGGAAAGGTAAAAATATTTCTAACAAATGATTGCGGTAATATTCCCAATCATAAAAAATCACATGTCCTAATCGAGCACCGATTAAGGTAGCAAGAACGGTCCATATAAATAAAGAATCTAGGTTCTCAATTGATTCATTTTCTCGTTCATATATGTTTTTCATGATGTACCATCCTAATCCAAAAGCAATTACGAACATAAGGCTGTAAAATCGGATGATGAAAAACCCTAAATCAATACCTTCTGATGGGTTCCAAACTATGTTTAATGCGTGTGTCATTTTTTTTTATTTGATGTAAAAATACATTTTTTGTTTAAGGATAATATGAAATATAAGTTAAAGATTATTTGGGTTAATGGTTGCATTTCTTTTTAGGAACTGGATCGTAACCGGTTTTACCCCATGGGTTACAACTTAATATTCTTTTTAAGCCAAGGAACCCACCTTTAAATAACCCATGAACTTGCAGTGCTTCTATCATATAGGAAGAACAAGTAGGTTCAAACCGACAGGTTGCAGGCATTAATGGTGATAGCACTAATTGGTACAATCGGACCAATAGTAAAAAAGGAAACACGATTATTTTGGATAGAATAGTTTTAAAGTTGTTCACTTGCGTTCTATTTACACTTCAGTATGAAATGAAGTGATTTTAAATACTAAATGTGGTACCCTCTTTGCCGTCTTTCAATTGTATTCCTATCGCTACCAATTGGTCGCGTATTTGATCAGAAAGAGCAAAATTTTTATCAGCTCTTGCTTGATTTCTCATGCCAATAAGCATGTTTACAGTACCTTCTAGCTTATCATTACTGTTGCTAGCTACATTTTCATCTTCTAAACCTAAAACATCAAATACAAAGGCATTCATTGCTTTTACAAATGTTGCTAAGTCAGCAGCATCTAAGGTTTCTTTATTATCAGTTAACAAATTCACATAACGGACACCTTCAAAAAGTTGGGCAATTAGAATTGGTGAATTAAAGTCGTCATTCATTGCGTCATAACACGCTTTTTTCCAGCTTGTAATATTGATGGTACTTGTATTGCTTGGACTTAAATTTTTAAGTCCGTCCATTGCTTCCATCAATCTTTTGTACCCTTTTTCAGCAGCGACAATCGCATCGTCAGAAAAGTCTAGGATGCTTCTATAGTGGGCTTGTAACATAAAAAATCGTGCTACTGATGCTGAAAATGCTTTACTCAAAACACTATTTTCACCAGTCAATATCTCTCGAGGCAGAATATTATTTCCTGTAGATTTAGCCATTTTTTTACCGTTCAAGGTAAGCATATTGGCGTGCATCCAATAGTTTACTGGTGTTTGACCTGTGCAAGCTTCGTTTTGTGCAATTTCACACTCGTGATGTGGAAATTTTAAATCCATTCCGCCACCATGTATATCGAAATGATTACCAAGATATTTGGTACTCATTGCGGTACATTCTAGATGCCATCCGGGAAACCCATCGCTCCAAGGGGATGGCCATCTCATGATGTGTTGTGGTTCAGCTTTTTTCCAAAGCGCAAAATCCTGTGTGTTTCTCTTGTCTGATTGCCCATCAAGGTCACGAGTATTGGCAAGCATATCCTCGATATTTCTACCGCTTAATTTTCCGTAATGATTGGTTTCGTTGAATTTAACAACATCAAAATAGACAGAACCGTTCGCTTCATAACCAATTCCGTTATCAATGATTTTTTTGATAATTTCAATTTGTTCAATAATATGACCGGTTGCAGTAGGTTCAATACTAGGAGGTAAAAAGTTAAAGGCTTTCAGGATCTCATGAAAATCTACGGTATAGCGTTGTACCACTTCCATAGGTTCTAATTGTTCTAAGCGTGCTTTTTTAGCAATTTTATCTTCGCCTTCATCCACGTCATCTACAATATGACCTACATCAGTAATATTACGCACGTAACGTACTTTGTATTCTAAATGCAATAAATACCTGAAAATAACGTCAAAAGACATAAAAGTTCTCACGTTTCCAAGGTGCACATTGCTATAAACAGTAGGTCCGCACACATACATACCAATATTTCCTTCATTAATAGGTACAAATGTTTCTTTTTCTCCCGAAAGAGAATTGTATATTTTTAAAGATTGATCGTTATATAGCGGCATTTTTATTTTTTTAGGAGCTTTATCCTGCTTTTCATTGCAATCTTTTTATTTTTGAAATAAAAATAAAAAGGATTTTCATTGCAATCAGGGCTAGGAGTTTAGTTGATTTAAGAACCTTTTTTTAGAATTTGGTATCTAGTTTTATATAATCCAAAAATTCTCTTCTTGCTTGAGGTTCTTTGAATTTCCCACCAAATTCTGAGGTTACGGTACTACTTTCAATATCACTAATACCTCTAGAGTTTACACAAAGGTGTTTAGCATCAATCACACAAGCCACATCTTGAGTTCCTAATGCTCTTTGAAGTTCTTGTACAATTTGCATCGTTAAACGTTCTTGAACTTGTGGTCTTTTAGAATAGTATTCAACAATACGATTCATTTTTGAAAGCCCAATTACGGTACCGTTAGATATGTAAGCTACATGCGCTCTTCCTATGATAGGTAATAAATGGTGCTCACAAGTAGAGTAAAGTGTAATGTTTTTTTCCACTAACATTTCACCGTATTTGTAGTTATTATCAAAGGTAGAAGCTTTTGGTTTTTTTGCAGGATTTAATCCACCAAAAATCTCTTTCACAAACATTTTGGCGACACGATTGGGTGTGCCCTTCATGCTGTCATCTGTTAAGTCCATCCCAAGTGTTAAAAGGATACTCTCTACATCTTTTTTTATTTTTTCAATTTTTTCCTCGTCAGTTATTGCAAAAGCATCGTCTCGAACTGGATTTTTTGCACATGAACCAATATGATTATCTCCTATTTCGTCATGAATTTCTTCATTTTGTATCATTAAAAGGTACTGTTATAGTGGGTGT
>CAWURM010000014.1:0-36530 GCA_963924965.1 uncultured Flavobacterium sp. | reverse complement strand
TTTCAAACATATAACTAATGTGCCGAGACAGTTCTTTCCAAGCAAAAAATAAAGAATGTTTTGGGTCATAAATATGAGTTGGTTCACTAGCTGCACCGTTTAACTCTACTATTGAAAAACTCTTTCCATCTTCTAATTCTGCAATTGAATGATACATCAGGTCTAATCTTCCAAAATAAAACCCCGGAATTTGCACACACATATCATCAATAACTGCTTCTAATTTTGGGGTAATCAAATGACTACCATCAATGAATTTTGCGCCTCTAGCATGATTACCATAGGGAACAAGATTCATTTTTTCTCCTACTTTTAAAACAGCCGACAGTCGATTTCCATACTCTTGCTTCAAAACTTTTAATTGTAATTCAAAGCGCGGATTTTGCTTTATTAATTCTTCGATTGTGTTACTGCCATTCCCAGTAATTATTAAAAATTCTTTAGAAACAATTCCTGTAATTTTCCCTGTTTTTTGATGGGGATATCTAACATAAAAAATTCCAACTTCATTCGGAAACGGAATTAAATCTTGGACAATAAAATCAAAATTAGCTTTGGAAGCATAGTGTACTAAATCATCAATAGTTTCTATTTTCTTGACTCCCGAACCCCGAAGCCCAATATCCGGCTTTGCAATTAATGGATATTTAATCCCTACTTCCTTAATTCTATTTTCAATTTCCTCTACTGAAGTTCCTTCTTTTATTAACGCTGTTATAGGATAAAACTGCTGCGGGATTAAATCGTAAATCGCTTTTTTAGATTCCATTATAAATCCACCATTTTTAATTGTGGGATTGGACGCATTAAAGAAAAAAAGTGATTTTGCTTTTAGCGCATAGTAGATCCACTGAAAATAAATAGGAATGTAAACCACTTGAAAAGGCCAATATTCCCAATGGGTAATCTTATGAAATAGCAGCTTATAATTACGATTAAATATCACTTTGGTTCTTTTAAATTTTTACACTGTAATAAATGATGTGCAGGATTCTTTTTGATCTATCAAATCATAATGTCGAATTGCTACCTTATTTTGTTCGGATATTGATTGCGTGATACTTAAAGTTTTCATTTCATTATTTCGATTAATCACTAATCCATTTTGATGGTCATTTTGATCTGTATAACGATGAAAATGATACATATCCTTTTCTGAAATAATACCTTGTTTGTCCAAAAAAGAATAAAATAAATCCGCTCTGTCTTGTCGCACCATTTCAGGATATAAAGTAGCCGAAGACCAAATATGTTTGTCATTGACATTCAATTCAATAGTGACTTTTTTCAAACCATTCCACCTCAATTGATAAAGTGCTGCCTTTTGGAATAAAACCAAAGTAAAAGGTTCGATATTATCTAGATCAATTTCGCTCCAATAGTCTTTTGGAGATAAACTACTTATCAAATCTAGCACTATTAAACCACGACTTTTTCTATAAGCGCCTTTTTGAACATGCTTTTCATCAGCTCCATTCAATAAAACTAAAATCGTTCCATTATGATCAACAGCATACCAAGTGCCCCCTCCTTTTGGGTCCTTTGGAAAAATGATGTTTTTGCCATTCACCATATAATTTTTGGGCTTAATAGCGTTTGGTCTCAAAACCATTTCATCACGATTGGAGGTTATGATTACTTTATTTTCAACTTTTACAAAACTTACTGTGCACATTGATTTCTATATTCGATTGTTGAACGCGCCACTCCAAAATCCCTACCTATTGTAATAGATTCAACTTGCAAAATAGCCACTTTAATCAAGGCTTGATGATGGATACAATGTTCTAAATTGTAGAGCAATTCTCTAAAATAATTACTTTCTATTCGCAGCTCCTCCTCATCAATTATTTGTTGCAATTCTAATTTTTTATTTTCTTTTTCTAATGAATTTTGGATCATTCTAATTTGTGCGATTGCGAAAACAGGATCACATTGAATTAATTTATTTCTGGATCTACTGTCATAATTCACAATACCTGAATTATAATTATGCTCAAGACATTGAAACATCTCGATGATATGCCTAGTATGTTCGCCAATCGTAGAATCACTCAAGGCTTTACAAGGTTTAACATATTCATCAACGGGGATTTGAACAAGTAAAGCGCCTAATTCATTCAAACTCGTATTTATAGAAGGTATCAGCATATTACAATTTCAATTTTAACAAATTAATTAGTTTATTCTTATTTACATAAACTAAAACAGAACAACAAATAAAGGTAATTAGTGCCATAATAAAAAGGGCTCCCCTATCATTTTGGACTACTATTCCCAAAACTAATACATGTGAGGCAATCGCCCCTATCATTACGCCCATTCCAATTAGCGCTCCAATCCAAGTGGTTCTTGGGTACACTATTAAAATAGACGCTATCAATTCGGCAATACCGCTACCTATTCTACCGTATGGCTCTATTCCCAGAGCAGAAAATATATAGACCTTTCATCTGCACCAGTAAACTTAAAATACAAGGTTTGAAGTAGAATTACAGCTACCACAATCCGCAAAAACCATATAAAATTAGTTGATTTCACGATTCTTACTTTTGTTGATTTAGTGATTTTGCTGCAGCAATCAATAAATCATTTGAAATCCGGTGCTTGTAATCCGGTGTAATATGCTCAAAATCAATTTCACCCTCTAAATTAACAATAAAAACGGAAGGAACAGGCAATGCCTTTTTATTTACTCCATCGGATCCTTTTGACAAAACTGGACCATACAATAACGGCGCTTTGAACGCAATTCCAACCGCTTTAGCTAGCTCTCCTGAACTATCTGACAATAAAAGATAGTTTACTTTATCCTTTTCTTCCGTTATTTTTAAATTTTTTGGAGAATCTGGGCTAATAGCTACAATTTGGTATCCTAATTCCAATAAGGTAGCTTCCGCTTCCGCTAAGGCAGACAAATGTAAATTGCAATACGGGCACCATCCGCCACGATAAAAAACAAGTATCGTTCTTTTTTGTTTAAACAAATCCTTCAAACGAACTTCTTTATCTTCTGCAGTTTTTAGACTCAAATTTGGTATTTTTTCTCCTATCAACAAAGGAGAAACATCTGTCGCGGATTGTGGTAAATCGTTTTGGGCATTGACTACAAATCCAAATGCTAGTATAGCTAAACACAATAATTTTTTCATAATATTAATTTTTATGAGGTAAAACTACTTTGTTTTTTGAGATCAAATTGTCTTCTATATTACAATTGAGACAAAATAATTATAACCTACTACTATCCTTAATAACTATTTCTTTCCTATTATAGGTGACAACACCATTAGTTTCCATCTCATTTAGCAATTGGGTTGCGGTTTGTCTTGAAGTACAAATGATTTGAGCAATATCATTTTGCGTCAAATAATTAGCGATTACAATTTCACCATTTCTTTCAACTCCTTCACTTGCCCCCCAATCTTTTAAAAATAAAGACAATCTTGTTTTGGCATCCTTAGAAATTAAATTAGAATAGCTGTTTTTTATACGCTTCAATTTTAAACCTACGAATTTAGTGTACGATAAAGCCAAACTAGGATTACGCAATAATAAATCTTCGAAATCCGACATTAAAAAACTACAAATCGCTACATCATCAGATAATACTTTAGCATATTCATTGACCTGACTATCTGATTCTAAAGTAAGTTCGCCAAATAAATCCCCTTTTTGAATAATATCTTTTATGGTTTCATTTCCGTCTTCATCTACCGCGACTATTTTTAAATTTCCCTTTTTTAAAAGATAAATTCTAGGTACATCAGTAGAACTAAAATATACAATTTCTCCTTTTTGGGCCTTTTTAAACCCCATAATGATACACAATTCTTTAATTTGTCCAAAACTTAAAGTCCTGAATAATTTATGATCACGGAGGTACCAATATTTTAATTCGTCGTACATAAAGCGATATTTGGAGTAAATGTACTCTTTTTTAAAATTAAAAAAACCATTAAAAAATAAGTTTCATCAAGACAAACTGTGCCTTAATCCCTTATTCTTTAATGGTAAAAAAAAATATTTTGAGTAAAATACTATGAAACTAAAGTTCTAGAAATTACTATTCGTTGTATTTCAGATGTCCCCTCATATATTTGAGTAATTTTTGCATCACGCATCATACGCTCTACATGGTATTCAGAGACATAACCATTTCCACCATGTATTTGTACGGCTTCAATAGTCGTATCCATAGCTACTTGAGAAGCAAATAATTTTGCCATTGCTCCTGATTGAGAAATATCTTTTCCTTCATCTTTTTCTGAGGCCGCTTTCAAAACTAATAGTTTAGCTGCCATAATTTGGGTAGCCATGTCCACTAATTTAAAAGCAATAGCTTGATGCTTGAAAATTTCTTTACCAAATGCTTTACGCTCTTGCGAATATTTCAATGCCAACTCATAAGCTCCTGTTGCAATACCTAATGCTTGAGATGCAATACCAATTCGCCCACCGTTTAACACAGCCATTGCAAAATTAAATCCAAATCCGTCAGCACCAATTCTATTTTCTTTAGGAACTTTTACATCATTGAATAATAATGAATGCGTATCAGATCCGCGGATTCCCATTTTCTTTTCTTTTGGACCAATATCAAAACCCGCCCATCCTTTTTCAACGATAAATGCATTAATTCCTTTGTGTCCTTTTTCAAGATCCGTTTGAGCAATTACGATATAGGTAGAAGCTGAAGAACCATTAGTAATCCAGTTTTTAGTACCATTTAATAAATAATGATCTCCTTTATCAATTGCTGTTGTTTTTTGTGAAGTAGCATCTGAACCTGCTTCTGGCTCCGATAAACAAAAAGCACCTATCACCTCACCTTTGGCAAGAGGCACTAAATATTTCATTTTTTGTTCTTCATTACAATATTTTTCTAAACCAGCACACACTAATGAATTGTTAACGGACATGATTACTGCTGCTGAAGCATCCACTTTCGCAATTTCAGTGATCGCTAGTACATATGATATACTATCTAATCCTGATCCGCCATATTTTGGATCCACCATCATTCCCATAAAACCTAGATCGGCCATCATTTTCACTTGTTCAGTCGGGAACTTTGAATGCTCGTCTCTTTCAACAACTCCACCCAATAATTCAGTATTAGCAAAATCTTTTGCCGCTTGTTGAATCATTAAATGCTCTTCGGTAAGATTAAAATCCATATTTTTATTGTAAATTAAATGTTCTTAAATTTGTAGGCAAAAGTAATTATTAAATATTAAATTTCAAACGTTTTCGTAAATTAAGCCAATGATTAAAGAAAAGTATAATGTCATAGGTGTCATGTCCGGCACTTCTTTGGACGGTGTCGATTTATCGCACATTGTCTTTACTGTCGAAAAGAACAAATGGAACTTTGAAATCTTCGAATCTGAAACTATTTCTTACAATGAAAAATGGATCAATTCTTTAAAATCAGCTGTTGACTTTTCAACAAGTAAATTAGAAAAATTAAACCAAGATTACACGACTCTTCTGGGCGAAATCATTTCAACTTTTATTCAAAAAAATACTATTCAAAATCTAGATGCGGTATGTTCCCATGGACATACTATCCTGCATCAACCTCAAAATGGTTTCACCTTACAAATAGGAAACTTACCCCTAATAGCATCATTACTTAAGCAAACTGTTGTTTGTGATTTTCGAGTTCAAGATGTAGCATTAGGAGGACAAGGCGCTCCACTTGTACCTATAGGAGACCGCGTGTTGTTCTCTGAATATGATTATTGCATGAATTTAGGTGGGTTTTCAAATGTTTCTTTCGAAGAAAAAGGCACCCGAGTCGCTTTTGATATTTGTGCTGTAAATACAGTGTTGAATTACTATGCTAATCAATTAGGACTCGATTATGATGACAAGGGCAACATATCAAAAACTGGCAAGACCAATCACGCTCTTTTAAACGAACTAAATAATTTAGATTTTTACCAAAAAAAACATCCCAAATCCTTAGGATTTGAATTTGTAAAAGAAACTCTTTTACCCATCATCGAACGATTTGAAATATCAATTGAAGACAAACTACATACCTACACCGAGCATATCGCTTTGCAAATTGCGACGGCCTTACCTACTAAAACAGGAAGCCTTTTCATAACGGGCGGCGGAGCCTATAATGACTTTATTATTAACCAAATTCAATGTCATTTACCTGAGATCAATATTATTATTCCTAGCAATAAAATCCTAGAATTTAAAGAAGCTCTTATTTTCGCCTTCCTAGGCGTCTTGAAATTACGTAATGAAACCAATGTATTAGCAAGCGTCACTGGAGCAAAACACGACCATAGTTCAGGAGTAATTTACTCGTCAAAATAATTACATAAATACATAATTCGCATTATTCTATTTTTTATATTTGTCCAAATTAAACATATCGCAACAAAATGAAAGATTTACTGAAGAAGTTTGAAAATAAAGAACCTGTGATTGTATTCAATTGGAAAGATACTGAAACAGAAGCAGAAGGTTGGACTGTAATCAACTCGTTGCGTGGTGGTGCTGCTGGTGGTGGAACGAGAATGAGAAAAGGATTAGATATGAATGAAGTTTTGTCGTTAGCAAAAACGATGGAAGTAAAATTCACCGTTTCCGGACCTGCAATTGGAGGAGCTAAATCTGGAATTAATTTTGATCCAAATGACCCTAGAAAAAAAGGAGTTTTACAACGCTGGTACAAAGCGGTATCCCCTTTATTGAAAAGTTATTACGGAACTGGTGGTGATTTGAATGTTGATGAAATTCACGAGGTAATTCCAATGACAGAAGAATGCGGTGTTTGGCATCCGCAGGAAGGTGTTTTTAACGGTCACTTTAAACCTACCGAAGCTGATAAAATAAACAGAATTGGACAACTACGCCAAGGTGTAGTTAAAGTAATTGAAAACCCAAAATTCTCTCCAGACGTTGCTAGAAAATACACTATTGCTGATATGATTACTGGTTTTGGTGTTGCTGAGGCGGTACGTCATTATTACGCAACATATGGTGGTAATGTAAAAGGTAAAAAAGCAATCGTACAAGGTTTTGGAAATGTAGGTTCAGCTGCTGCCTTTTATTTGGCCGAAATGGGAGCTAAAGTAATTGGTATTATTGATCGAGATGGTGGATTAATTAACGAAGACGGCTTTTCATTTGAAGAAATAAAAGAATTATTCCTTAATAAGGACGGAAACAAACTAGTTGCAAAAAACATGGTTCCTTTTGACGAAATCAATCAAAAAATCTGGACCATCGGTGCTGAAATTTTCACTCCTTGTGCTGCATCACGATTGGTAGCACAATCTCAAATTGACAGCTTAATTGCCAATGGACTTGAAGTTATTTCTTGTGGTGCCAATGTTCCATTTGCTGACAAAGAAATATTTTTTGGACCTATCATGGAAGATGTGGATCACAAAGTAAGTTTAATTCCAGATTTCATTTCAAACTGTGGAATGGCAAGAGTTTTTGCTTACTTCATGGAAAAGAAAGTACAAATGACTGACGAGGCTGTTTTTCAAGATACTTCAGAAATCATAAAAAATGCTATTGTAAAAGCTCATGCGTTAAACAGTTCAAAAACGAACATTAGTGCAACTGCTTTTGAAATTGCTTTAAAGCAATTAGTATAAAACATATTTTAAAAAATAGGAATTTATTTTAAGTCCGTTTAGCCCATTCGTATTTCAACGAAATTGCTAAACGGATTTTTTTTTACCTCTCATATTTTCTAAAAACAATTAAAATTTGTTTAGCAGTTTTATCCTAAACAATAACAATTTTTATAATATATTAGCGTTTCCATAATAAAGAAAATTTTTATGAATATATTGTTACAAGCAGATACACTATCTGTTGCTCGTGAAAGTTTAGTTGAAGCGGTTCCCGTAGAAAAAACTTTATCCATTATAGAATTATTAACTAGCGGAGGATTAGCCGGGCAGATTATCATGACGGCTTTATTTCTGATGTTTTTTGTGGCGCTTTATCTTTACTTCGAGCGCTTGATGGCCATCAATGAAGCGTCAAAAATAGATGTCAACTTCATGAGTCAAGTAAAAGAAAATATTAAAAACGGACGTATTGATAATGCCAAAATAGCTTGTGCACATTCTAAATCTCCCGTTGCTAGATTGATTGAGAAAGGAATTTCAAGAATAGGAAAGCCACTAGACGACATCAATACAGCAATAGAAAATGCTGGAAAGCTTGAAATTTATAAGCTAGAGAAAAATGTAAGTATGCTAGCTACAATTTCAGGAGCAGGACCAATGACTGGTTTCTTAGGTACAGTAGTCGGTATGATTCAAGCCTTTCATAAAATGGCTACAGCGGGAGGTCAAATTGAAGTGGGAGCACTTTCTGAAGGAATCTACACTGCCATGACAACTACCGTTGTTGGATTAGTAGTTGGTATTATTGCTTTTGTTGGTTACAACCATTTAGTAGTTAAAACAGATAAAATTGTCCACCAAATGGAAGCCAATGCAGTTGACTTTTTAGACCTTTTGAACGACCCTGCTTAACTGTAGCATTTTCAATAAAAAAACAATCTACTTATGAATTTAAGAGGACGAAATAAAGTGAGTGCAGAATTCAATATGTCATCCATGACCGATATTGTATTCTTATTGCTAATTTTCTTTATGCTTACATCAACAATGGTGACCACTAATGCATTAGACTTAGTTTTGCCAAAAGCAAAAGGGAAAACAGATAGCAACAAAAACATTGCTGTAAGTATCAATAAAAAATTAGAATTCTTTATTGACAAAGAACCCGTCTCTGAAACCGAATTAGAATCTAAATTATTAGCCCTATTCTCAACTGACAAAACCAAAGCTATCATTTTAAGAGCAGAAGAAGGAGTACCTATAGAAAAAGCAGTCAATGTGTTAGACATTGCAAATAGAAACCAAATCAAAGTGGTTCTAGCAGTAAGACCTAAATAATTTTATTTGTTTATAAAAACAGATCTATTCTACATGAAATATTTAGAAACAGAAGAAGAAAAAAAGTCATTCGTTATCACATCAATTCTTTTTGTGTTAATGTTTCTCTTATTTTTTTACTTGGGATTAACTTCTTTAGATCCTCCACCTGAAAATGGAATAGCAATCAACTTTGGAACTACCGAATTTGGCTCAGGAGAGGTACAACCAACGGAACCAATTCAATCCGCTCCACAACCTACGGCAGCAAAACAAGCCGCATCTAGTGATGACGAAGTACTCGCGCAAGATATAGAAGAAGCTGTTGTAATAAAACAAGTCAAAAAAGCACAACCTACCAAGCAAGTCGCAACCGAAGAAATTCCTCAAAAGCCTAAAGAAAGTCCAAAACCTTCAAAAAGCACTTCTGATGCTTTATCGAGTTTAATAAACGGTCCAAAAAGTGATGGGAAAGCCAAAGGAGGAGAAGGACCAGATAATATAGGAGGTGATAAAGGAAGTCTAAACGGAGATCCTTACGCTAACAGCTATTATGGTTCAGGAACAGGAACAGGAAATGGCAGCGGTTGGGGATTAAACGGGAGAAGCATTAGTTCTAGAGGGAAAGAAGTCCAAAAATGCAATGAATTTGGAACCGTTGTAGTCCAAATAACTGTAAATAGAAATGGAAATGTTGTTGCTGCAAAATATACCAAAGGAACAACAAATACGAACCCATGTCTAGTAGAGCCTGCATTAGCCACCGCAAGAAAATACAAATGGCAACCCGACTCGAATGCCCCAGAAACTCAAATAGGTTTTATCACAGTAAACTTCAAATTAGGAGAATAACATTGATGTGAAAATCGTTTTCAATTTTCTAAACATTGCAATAAAATGAATTATCAAGAAACTACAGAATGGATGTTTAATCAACTTCCTATGTATCAAACACAGGGTGCATCTGCCTATAAAAAAGATCTAACAAACACACATCTTCTGGTACATCATCTTGAAAACCCTCACTACAATCTAAAATGCATTCACGTTGCTGGCACAAACGGAAAAGGATCTACCTCCCACATGCTTGCCTCTATATTACACGAAGCAGGTTACAAAGTAGGTCTATATACTTCGCCGCACCTAAAGGATTTTAGGGAGCGTATCAAAATTAACGGACAAGAAATTTCGGAAAAATTCGTTTGCGATTTCATCAATACGAACAAACTGTTTTTTGAATCAAATGACATTAGTTTTTTTGAAATGAGTGTTGGTCTTGCATTTGATTATTTTTCGAAAGAAAAAGTAGATATTGCTATTATTGAAGTTGGAATGGGTGGGCGACTTGATGCCACAAACGTTATTACACCGCTACTATCCGTAATTACAAATATTGGTTTAGATCACACCCAATTTCTTGGCAATACACTTGAAGCTATCGCTTTTGAAAAAGCAGGAATAATAAAACCTCAAATTCCAGTTGTTATTGGAGAATACACAGCAGAAACAAAAGCTGTTTTTTTGGCTAAAGCCGAAGCATGCAATTCTAGAATATATTTTGCATCTGAACTTATTTCAAAAAGCTGTCCTTCTGACTTAATTGGAGACTACCAAAATCACAATAAAAAAACAGTCCTACAGACAATTGAACTTCTGATAAATCAAAAGGAATTTAATATCGCGGAAGAGGACATCGAAAAAGGATTATTGAATGTTATAAATAATACAGGATTACAAGGTAGATGGCAGCAATTGGGTCAGTCACCAAAGATCATTTGTGACACAGCTCACAATAAAGAAGGACTTTCTATTGTAATACAACAAATAGAAAAAGAATTATTTGAAACTTTACACATCGTTTTTGGTGTTGTAAATGACAAGAACTTAGATGAAATATTGCCTCTATTACCAAAAAATGCAATTTATTATTTCAGCTGCCCAAATAATCCTAGAGGATTAGCAGGAGAGAAATTATACACAAAAGCAATGGAATTTGGCCTAAAAGGAATAGTATTCAATTCAATCACAACTGCTTATGAGAAAGCAAAACAAACTGCCAAAGAAAATGACTTTATATACATTGGTGGAAGCACCTTTGTCGTAGCCGAAATTTTATAATTTTTTTTATATTTTGCTTGTTTATCTAAAAAAGAGACCTATATTTGCACTCGCAATAAGGAAATGAAGATTTACAAATTGCATTAGGGCGATTAGCTCAGCTGGTTCAGAGCACCTCGTTTACACCGAGGGGGTCGGGGGTTCGAACCCCTCATCGCCCACAAAACTTCTCAAGAAATTGAGGAGTTTTTTTTTGCTTTTTACTTTTTTATGGAAGACACAATTTCAATCCTTTCAAAAAAAGACCTCAATTATAAACGACCTCAATTACTAATAAAAAAGAAAACTAATTTCACTTAAACAAAATAAGATAGCACTTGAGCAAAAATCAATAATTAGCAATTTATATTTCGCGATAAAAAAATAGAAACAATCAGAACATTAAAACTTGGAATACAATTGACAATTTAAATATTCCATCGTTAACCAAAAAAAACTCCATTATTGCTAATGGAGTTTTTTATCTCTTTAATAAATGTATTACCAGCCTTGTGTAATTCCATTCTTGACTACTTCTTCGTATTTCTCTTTATCAAAACTATACAAATTAGGCGCTTTGTGAGCAACATTACTTTTCTTTTCATCTAACTTTAATAGAATTCCAATTGCCGTTATTTTACGTAGAAAATTCCTTCGGTCTAATTTTCTTCCTAAAATCGTTTCATAGAGTTTTTGTAATTCTGGAATAGTAAATTTTTCAGGAAGCAAATTATATCCAACCGGCATTAAATTCAATTCTGCACGAAGCGTTTCTAAAGCTTTGTCTAAAATTACTTTATGATCAATTATCAAGTCAGGGACTGCGTTGTGGTCAATCCACTCTATAACTCTATTTTTCTCTAAGGGATTAGTCTTTGTTTTAAAAAAATCCACCAAAGCATAGTAACCTACAGTTACAAACCTGTTTGTAAACCAGGTTCCGTCTTCAATTGGAATTCCATAAAATTTCAACATTTCGTGACTAAATTCAGAATCATTCCTATTTACCGTTCCAAATGTTGCAAATTGTCGCAAAAAGATCCCGTTTACACCGGTTCTATCCTGCAAGACAGATACCGCAGCTGCATCAATATCTTGATTAACAGGCACAAATCCTCCTGGCAAAGACCATTTATCATTATGTTTTGCTTTTATCAGTAATACTTTAAGCTGATTATCATGAAACCCAAAAATGACACAATCAATTGATAGACCCGGCTGGTATTTTTCCCTATTATCTAAAACACTTTTTAACATCTCGTTTTTTTATGACCATTGTACCTTAAAAGAACAATGTACGCAATTTAGTTTTTTTTTATAATTAAAATAGCAGAAAACCCTTTTTCATAGATTATCACTGTTTAACACTGCGGCAAAATTATACATTATTTTTAAAAGAACTGAGACAAATAATAGGATACTATTTAAATTCCATAAGTAGAAAAATACACCATTAAAAAAAAAGTAAAGAAATTAAAAAAAAGGGTACATTGCGTCATATTCACACACAAAATTAACCGTTACCTAAATCTTAGAAACAAACACTGTTAACCAAATGGAAACAATCGCATTACATTCAAAACCCCACTATCCTATTCTAGACGGTTTAAGAGGTGTAGCAGCCATTATGGTTGTAGCATTTCATGTTTTTGAAGCACACGCCACAAGCCATTTGGACCAAATTATAAATCATGGTTATCTGGCGGTTGACTTTTTCTTTCTATTATCCGGTTTTGTTATAAGTTATGCCTATGACGATCGATGGGAAAAAATGTCAATTGCTGATTTTTTCAAACGCAGATTAGTGAGACTACAGCCCATGGTAATTATGGGAATGATAATAGGCGCTATTTGTTTTTATTTTCAAGATTCTATCTTATGGCCTACAATTCATGAGGTGCCAATTTGGAAAATGATTTTAGTTATGTTCATAGGATTCACATTAATACCCGTTCCTCCTACTTTAGACATAAGAGGGTGGGCTGAAATGCATCCACTTAATGGTCCCGGCTGGTCCTTATTTTATGAATATATAGGCAATATCCTTTACGCACTGTTTGTTAGGAAATTTTCAAAAACAGCCCTTTCCATACTTGTATTTCTATCTGGTTGTGCCTTAATTCACCTAGCCGTTACAAGCCCAACGGGAGACGTAATTGGCGGCTGGGCTTTAGACTCGACTCAAATTCATATTGGCCTCTCTCGATTACTATTTCCTTTCTTTGGCGGGATTTTACTCCACCGTGTAGTCAATCTAACAACTATTAAAAACGCCTTTTTCTGGTCAAGTCTTTTGATAATTGTCGTCCTAGCAATGCCACGTGTAGGGAGCAGTGAAAACCTATGGCAAAATGGGCTTTACGACTCTTTGAGTATCATTATCTTATTTCCTTTGATTGTATATTTAGGAGCTAGCGGGGAAATAAAAAGTAAAACCGTCTCTCGTATTTGCAAATTCTTAGGAGACATATCTTATCCTATTTACATAACACATTATGCCTTTATTTATATTTATACTGGCTGGGTGGCTGACACCAAAATTAAAATTAGCGAAGCGTATCCGTATAGCATATTAACTTTGGTTACCAGTATTGTTATTGCTTACGCTTGCCTAAAGCTTTATGATGAACCCGTGAGGTCTTGGTTAAAAAAGAAAATATTAAAATAAGATCATCCCTTAATAAAAAAGGCCGATCGCTTCCTCTTGAAAGCTATCGGCCTTTTTTTTAAAATATATCTTGAAGCTATTGCTTTGTGATTTTAAAACAATAACGTCTGAATAGCATGCGGAGGAATGACAACAGCTGTAGCTTTTGTTCCTATACATAAATTATATTTTAATTCTTTTTCTGTTCTGTTCATTACAACTGTTACTATTTTTCCATCTTGATTTAAGAAAGAAGTCGTCATCAAAGAGCTGCGACTAGATACACTACTAATTCTTTTCGCATCTTTACCTATGAACTTTGAAAAGTGACCAATATAATAGTACGACGGAGTATAAATTAAAGCTCCTGTTCTTGTATCTCCATGGAGTGGTGAAAAACAAAAATTACCTACATGATTTGGACCTCCATTTTGATCTAGTAATACGTTCCAATCTGTCCAGCCAACTGTTCCGTTGTTAAAGTCGTGTATCATTGACTCACCATAGCGTTCTCCATTTGCCCAAAGCTGTAACTTACTGTAATCAAATTTCTCAACACAACCCTCGGTAAATAATAAGTTTTTATCAGGATACATCTCATGAACTTTTGCAACATTTTCAAACATAGATGCGCCTCCACTCCAGCTTTCATACCAATGAAATCCAATACCCCAAACATATTTACTAGCCTCTGGATCATCAAGAATAGTAGATGCTCTTTGCGTTACCAAGTCTCTATTGTGGTCCCAAACTGTCAGCTTTTTATTTCCTAATCCTGCCTTTTTTAATGATGGACCTAGAAAGTTTTTTACAAAATCGCGCTCCTCTTCGGCGGTATATATGCAAGACTCCCAAGTTTGTTTTGCCATAGGCTCATTCTGAACAGTTAAACCCCAAATAGGAATTCCTTCCTTTTCATAACTCTTAATAAATTTTACATAATAGTTAGCCCAATCTTGATAGAACTCAGGAAGTAGTTTACCTCCTTGCAACATATTCTTCGTGTCTTTCATAAATGCAGGAGGACTCCACGGACTGGCGTAAACAGTCGCTTGACCTCCAGCAGTAGCAATTGCTTTTTTAATAAGCGGGATTCTATATTCTTTATCGTGATCAATATTAAATGTATTTAAGGCAGCATCCCCATCAGCTATATAGGTGTAACTTCCTGAGCTAAAATCGCAACTATGGATGTTGGTTCTTATGATTGAATACCCAATACCTTTCTCTTTATCGTAGTAGGCATTAAGAAATTCTTGCTGATTTTCTTTTGTCAATTTGGCAAAAACTTCTGCACTTGCGTCCGTAATTGCTCCCCCAATACCTAAATAGGTTTGAAATGTTTTAGTTGGATTAACAAAAACGCACAGTTGTGTTTCAAGAGGTTGTTTTAAATCTGAAAATTGTAAATTAGTATTCGTCTTTTTTAATCTCAAGTCCGTATTCTCAGCTGTTGCATATACGGTAACCGTTCTATCGTTTATAGAGAAAGGAGTTGCTTTTTTTTGCTTCTGAGAGAACAGAATTAATGAAAAGAATAAAAGGGCGACTGTAGGAAGTAATTTCATGATACTATCTATTAAGTGATTATGCAAAAAATGAAAATAAGTAATAATATGTCCCACTAATTTAAATGGTTATTACACTTGCTAAAATAACACTAAAAAATAAAACTGTCTAATACTACCTAAAAAAAGACTTTCAGTCACCTACTAACTATTAAATATCTTGAAAATAAACATATAGCCCATTTAAAAATAATCTATTAATCTAGAGGCTAAAGAAAATAGAAAAACCTTCATTTTAGAATAATTGTTGCAAAAAACGATAACCAAAAAAGCCCACTTAAACGATAATAAGTGAGCCTTTATATTTAAACTGAATTATATTCTATTAAAAAAAATCCAAAGTACGCTCTAAAGCCATTCCTCTTGAACCTTTAATTAAAATAGTACTATGAGTAATTTTCGTGTTTTTTAAATACGCTGCAAAAGAATCAAATGTGTCATAAAAATGAAAATGATCTTTATCCATTTTAATATCAAAAAATGCCAAACCAATAAAAAAGCACTGAACTGCACCCTCTTCCAAAAGCGAATTAACCAAAGCCTTATGTTCCTCCTGACTTTCATCTCCAAGCTCAAACATATCACCTAAAATCAATATTTTATTTGATTTTCCTAATTGTAAAAAATTAGTAATAGCAACCGACATACTACTAGGATTGGCATTATAAGCATCCAAAATAATCTCATTTGTTCCTTTTGTCAAGAGCTGAGACCTATTATTTTCTGGGATGTAACTTTCTAAAGCTTCTTTAATTTCCAAGTCTTTTACTCCAAAATATTTACCAATAGTTAAAGCTGCATTTAAGTTATTAGCATTGTACAATCCGATTAAATGAGACGTAATAATACTAGTAGCGCATTCAACTTCTACAAATGGATTTGCTCTAACCGAATTGATATTCACATCTGCATCTTCTCTATTTAAGCCAAAAGAATAATGCTTTAATAGCTTGGACTTTTCAACCTGAATTGGATCGTCTACATTTATAAATGCTAATTTATCGTTTTGAGACAAATAAATATACATTTCACTTTTCCCAATAATCACTCCCTCTACACCCCCGAATCCTTCTAAGTGTGCTTTCCCAAAATTAGTAATATAGCCATAGTCGGGTTTGGCTAATTCACATAAAAATTCAATTTCTTTTTTATGATTAGCACCCATTTCTACAATTCCTATTTCAGTTTTCGAAGTAAAAGACAACAACGTTAAAGGAACACCAATATGATTATTATAATTCCCTACAGTGGCTTTAGTATTGAACTTTTTAGCCAGTACAACTTGAATTAATTCTTTTGTTGTAGTCTTTCCATTACTCCCTGTCAAAGCTATAATGGGTAATTTCAAATAATTGCGATGAAATTGAGCTAATTTTTGCAGAGCTGTCAAACTATCCTCAACTAGAATAGTTCTTTCATCAATATAAAATGAATTATTATCAATGATAACATAGGACGCCCCTTTATCTAATGCCTCTTTAGCAAAACTATTGGCGTCAAAACGTTCCCCTTTAATAGCAACAAATAAGGAGTTGCTTCCAATTTTACGTGTATCAATCGAGACTGAATCACATTTTAAAAACAATTTATGAATGTCTTGAATATCCATATTAAAAAGATTAGAAAAAGTAAAAGCCCTAATCAAAGGGCTTTTACTTTTATAATTATATATAAATTTTAATTTCTAGCAGACTTTTTCTTATCTGATTTTGCACCTACTCTAGACATTGCACATCTAAATCCAATGTAATCAGTAGCCATATCTTGTGGAAAGTATCTTCTTTGTGCTGGATCTAACCAATAGGCTCTATCTCTCCAAGAACCTCCTTTATATACTCTCACTTCATCATTGATTAAAGTAGTTCTCTTACTTGATTTATCATATTTCCTCACCATCATACCTAAACTATCAGTTGTTACATTATGTTTAGGAGAATTGTACATATTCTTATCTGATTTTGTCTTGTCTGACTCTGATTCACCAAAGTTATAATATTTAGAAGATTGTTTATCACCATCTCTGTAATTAATATTATTACTCTTATCGAAGTTTTGTCTTAAATACGTTTCATTCTGATCCACTGGAACCTGAGCAATTTGACCTGGGAAACTTCTTACTATTACTTTACCATTACTTAGAGTATCTTTTTTCATCGTCTCTAAAGTAACGATTTCAACTTTTCCGTCTGCTCCAATTTTATTTTTAGTATAACGATTTCCTCTAAAATAATTAAAATCATTAGACTCATTATCAATAATTGGTCTGTAAACATCTAATACCCATTCCGCTACATTTCCTGCCATATCATACAATCCAAAATCATTTGCTGGATATTTTTTAACAGCATTAGTTATGTCAGCTCCATCATCAGACCATCCTGCGATACCACCATAATCACCATTTCCTTGTTTGAAATTGGCTAACTGATCCCCTTTACTTTGTCTTTTTCCAGAACGAGTATAACTTCCTGACCAAGGGTATTTCTTTTGACCTTTATAGATGTTATATTCTCTTTGTCCCACATCTGCAGCAGCGGCATACTCCCATTCTGCTTCAGTTGGCAGTCTATATTCTGGCAAAAGTATTCCTGAGGAGCGTTGAGCATATACGTTTTTTTGCTCCACCACTTTACCGTCTTTACCTGCCTTTGGTGCTTTACGAGCCCCTTTGGATTTTAGAACAATTTCCTCATTACCGCCGTATGTTAATGTAGGAGCTTTCAAGTAGGTTTCGGTGCTAAAAGAAGCTTCTGCAGTAACATCTTGTGTTTTTGCATTCTTTTTTAAATACCCGCTTTTTTCTAATATCGCTTCGTTTACACGATCTGTTCTCCATTTACTGAATTCAACTGCTTGAATCCAATTAACTCCCACTACTGGATAACTTGCATAGGAAGGATGTCTTAAATAGTTGTTGGTCATTGTTTCATTGTAACCTAATCTATTTCTCCAAACTAAAGTATCAGGAGATGCTCCCTCATATATGTGTTTGTAATTATCTTCTGTCGGTGGAAATACACTTTTCAACCAATCTAAATACTCCAAGTACATAAAATTTGTAACTTCAGTCTCATCCATATAAAAGGATTGAACATGTTGTTGCGTGGGAGTATTATTCCAATCATGCATAACATCATCTTGGACTTTACCCATGGTAAAAGTTCCTCCTTCAACAAAAACCAATCCTGGGCCAGCCTCTTGCTTTTTATTTCCTGAAGCTTTTTTACTATCTACATTCCAACCAGTAGCTCTTGATGCATTTTTTGAACTAGATTTTTTACTACAACTAGCAAAACCTATAATCATTATCAACGATAACATCAATCGAAATGCCATAATTTTGTTTACTTTCATACTCTTTTAAAGGTAATAATTTAAGTGACGCAATATAATAATTAAGGATTAACCTGCAATATCATTTTAAAATATTTTGTGCAGATCAAACACATAATGAGATTTGATACAAATCAAACGCAAATTTATACTATTTATTATTTATTTTTACACTAAATGATATATTTTTACTCATTCCAATTAAATTATTGTTAATACAATTTAATAAATAATGCGAAAGCTGCATCTGTTTACTTTATTCCTAATTTCTTACGTTTTAAATGCACAAACTATTGAAAACATCAATATAGATTGGCAGGAAAAATCAGAGATGGCTATAGGGAAATCTAAAATCATGATTCCGAGATTTATTGGAAACAATTTCCATTATGATACCGAGAAAAAATGTCTTTTTTTTACTCTTAAATTGAAACAATCAGCTGCAATTAAATTGACTGACATTATTTTGAACAATTTAATTTACGAATCTGTTACCAAAGAACAATTAGGCGATTTATCGCTCGAAAACATACCAACCGAAACGTCTGTAAATATCCAAAATTATATAAATAGAGGAATAGTGGAATCATTCCTCACTTTTTCCCCTATAATTAAAGACGATTCTGGTTTCAAAAGAATTAAATCCTTTTCCTATCGTGTTTCTAATATCACATCTAAAAGCAACACAATTAACACCACTACAGCGATAGTTAATTCGGTTTTATCTACAGGAGACTGGCGCCGTTTCTACATTGAAAAATCAGGAGTTTATAAAATTTCTCAAAGCTTTTTAAAAGAGATAGGCGTTGAATTAAACGGCATTGATCTCAAAAAAATAAAACTATATGGGAATGGGGGAAAAATGCTTCCTCTTACGAATAATATTGAATATCCCAATGATCCAACTGAAATAGCCCTACAATTAATTGACGGAAATGACGGCTCCTTTGACGCTAATGATTACATCCTTTTTTATGGCGAAGGAGTAGACAGATGGAATGAAGAAAGCCAGACCAACCTAAACTTATACGACTCAAAATCCTATTACTACATTACCACTTCTGGAGATAATGGAAAAAGGATAACTAACATGAATCAACCTTCAGAAGCTGCTACTTTAGACCTAACCACTTTTGATGATTATCAATACCATGAAAATGACTTCATAAATATTGCCCACCTAGGAAGACAATGGTTTGGAGAATCTTTTGACATCAATCAAGAGCAAGAATTTGAATTTAATTTTCCAAACGTTGACTTATCGAATCCCCTTAAAATAAAAGTAGTCACTGCATCTGCAGCCTATACCACAACCTCATTTCAGGTTAGTGCAAATGGTCAAAACATTGGCAACATCAACTTCCCTGCCATAAACACCAATTCCGATGCCGCATTTTTTGTTAGAAACTTAACCTCTAACTCTTCGGTCATCAGTTCTGAAAATGTAAAAATCAAACTATCCTACAATAATAATGGAGTTCCAGGATCTAAAGGTTATCTAGACAATATCCAACTTTTTGCTAAAAGAAAATTAGTAGGATATGGAAAACAATTCCACTTTCAATACAATCTATCCAATACTGAATCTGGAACTGTTAAATACAGCTTCACTAATGCAAATGGTATAGCACAAGTATGGGATGTAACGGATCTTTTTAACGTTACTAAAGTTGAAAATAACGATCAAAATACATTTTCATTTAAAGCTAGACTTGGAGAAACACGAAAATACATTGCAATAGATGCTTTAGATTATTATACACCATCGAAAGACGCCAAACCTAAAATCACCAATCAAAACATTAAGGGCACCATCTTTAGTAACGAGCAAGGTGAATTTCAAGACATTGATTATGTAATAATTACTCCAAACGAATTAAAAAATCAAGCGGAGAAATTAGCCAACTTTCATAGAAAGTATTCGAAATTAAATGTAAAAGTAATCACTACCGAATCCATTTATCCGGAATTTTCATCAGGAAAACAAGACATCGCAGCCATACGAAACTGTATTAAATACATCTATAATAATGCATCATCTAGTAGTAAAAGGCTCAAATATGTAAATCTTTTTGGCGACGCTTCTTTTGATTACAAAAACAAAACCATAAACAATACCAACATAGTCCCAATCTACCACGCCTTGAACAGCAGTACAAACGGAGAATCGTCATTTGCATCTGATGATTTTTATGGACTAATGGATAGTAATGAGGGAAATATAGTTTCGTACTTTGGGGGTATAGATATAGCCGTTGGACGTATGTTAGTCAATAACCCTACCCAAGCGGATGAAATGGTTAATAAAATAATAGAGTACCATGATGCCAAATCCTACGGAAATTGGAGAAATAATGTCGTCATGATTTGCGATGACTCTGATGAATCTTATGATGCTAGCCTACAAAACAGACAAAATAAACTCGCAGATAATATCACCACAGAAAAACCATTTTTGAATGTAACTAAAATAATATTAGACTCCTATACACAAGAAGCTTCTGCTGGAGGATTTAGATATCCAAAAGCACGAACCGATTTTTTCAATGCATTCGAAAAAGGAGCCCTCATATTTAATTACCTCGGGCATGGTGGCGAAGATGGATTATCTGCAGAACGGATTTGGGAAAAATCAGACAGTCAAAACCTGAGTAATCAATACAAATACCCATTATTTATAACCATCACCTGCGAGTTTTCTCGTTTTGACAACCCCTCTAGACCCACTGCTGGAGAATATACCTATTGGAATCCAAAAGGAGGTGCTATTTCAATGATCACTACAATTCGTTCCATTGGCCAATTCAGTGCTGAAAATTTCAACGATACTTTATCTCAAAACTTATTGTCATTTGGCTCCAATAATTACACCTCAATTGCAGAAGCGCTTCGTATATCCAAAAACAGCAACCCAAACTCTTCAACCAACGTTGTCTTTTACATTGGAGACCCCGCCCTCATTTTAGCCATTCCAAAACCAAAAGTAAATCTGACCAAAATAAATGACATTCCAATATCGCAGGGTATTGCCGACTTTAAGTCATTGGCTCGCATGAAAGTGACGGGAGAAATCACGGATCAAAACAATGTACTATTAACCAATTATAATGGAGAAATCTCTTCAACTATTTTTGACAAAATAATAACTAGAACAACATTAAATAACGATGGGAATAGCCCACCTATGAATTTCAACACCCTAGGAGAAACTATTTTTAGGGGAAACGCCTCCATCAAAAACGGAATTTTTGAGTTTAGTTTTGTAGTTCCCAGAGATATTAGGATTCCTGTAGGAAATGGAAAAATAAGCTTCTACGCAACAAAAAATGAATACTTGGAAAATGAAACTGGATTTGACAATACTATAAAAATTGGAGGAATAAACGAAAATGCAGTTGAAGACAATATTAGCCCTAAAGTGAAGTTATATATGAATGATGAAACTTTTGTTTCAGGAGGAATTACTAACTCATCTCCTTTTTTCCTAGCTTTTCTTGAAGATGAAAATGGAATCAATACAGCTAGCGGAATAGGACATGACATCGTAGCTATTTTAGATGGAGACATTAGTAACCCTTACATATTGAACGATTATTACCAAACAAACGTTGATGATTTCACCAAAGGAAGTTTACGCTTTCCATTACGTAATTTAGCTGTTGGCTTGCATACAATAGTTTTTAAAGCTTGGGATGTTTATAATAACCCCACCACTACCGAAATTCAATTTTTAGTGGTAGGAGATGAAACAATCACTTTGACACATGTTTTAAACTATCCAAATCCATTTGTTAATTACACTGAGTTTTGGTTTACACATAACAGACCATTTGAACCATTAACTGTTCAAATTCAGGTTTTTACAATTACCGGAAAAGTAGTCTGGACAAAGAATCAAATTATCACCACTGAAGGTTTCTTATCAAAAGAAATAACTTGGGACGGTAGAGACGATTTTGGTAATAAAATAGGAAAAGGAGTTTATATTTATAAACTCACCGTCAAGTCTAGTACGTCAAATAAAAAAGCTGAAAAGATTGAAAAACTTGTGATACTTTAATAATATAGTATATTTGTTTAATGAATTTTAAGATCGAAATGAAAAAAATAATACTCATAACAACTTGTTTACTCTCTTTTTCTTTTGTCAAAGCACAAGACAGAGTCATTACAACAGCAGTCCCCTTTTTATTAGTATCCGCCGACGCAAGAGCTGCTGGTATGGCAGACATAGGAGTAGCTACATCCGCCGACGCTTTTTCACAACAATGGAATCCGGCTAAATACGCTTTTTCTGTTGAAAAGCAGGGATTTTCTATAAGTTACACGCCTTACCTAACTGATTTAGCCAATGACATTTCATTGGGTCAATTAACGTACTTCAATAAAATAAGTGAACGTTCAGCGTTTGCAGGAACAATACGCTATTTTGGTTTTGGTGATATTGAATTAAGGGAAACTGGAGATCCTAATGAAGTTCCAAGAATTGTTTCGCCTAACGAATTTGCTCTTGACGGTTCTTACTCTTTAAAATTAAGCGAAAAATTTTCAATGGCTGTTGCTGGAAGATATATACATTCAAATCTAAAAGTTGTGACAGACAACGGAGATGCATCTGCTGCAAATTCATTTGCAATTGACGTCGCGGGATTTTATCAATCAGAAGAAATCGCATATAATGATTTTAATGGAAGATGGCGAGCAGGATTCAATATTCAAAATCTAGGGCCAAAAATAGCATATGATAATGACCAAATAAGCACTAATTTTTTACCAGCAAACCTAAAGTTAGGAACTGGATTTGATTTCATTTTAGATGACTACAATAAAGTAGCATTAAATCTTGAGTTTAACAAGTTATTAGTACCCACACCGCAGAATCCAGATTTAGACGGAAATGGAACAATTACCCCCGAAGAAAGGGCTCAAAATAATGATAACTATCGCTCTATTGGATGGGTTCCAGGTGTTTTTAAATCTTTTGGTGACGCACCAGATGGTTTCAGCGAAGAAATAAAAGAAGTAACTTATGCAGTAGGAGCTGAATATTTATATCAAGATTCATTTGCAATGAGATTAGGATATTTTCATGAAAGTCCTTTAAAAGGTGCTAGACAATTTTTTTCACTTGGAGCGGGATTTAAATATAATGTGGTGAAGGTTGATGTATCTTATTTATTTTCAGCATCAAAAGTTAAAAACCCTCTTGAAAACACATTACGTTTTTCCCTTACGTTTAACTTTGGAGATAAATACGAAGAATATTAGTTTTAAATAAAATTCAAACTTAAAGTCCAAATTTCATTTTTTGAAATTTGGACTTTTTTTCCCTAATAAAATGAAAAAAATCACAATAGCTAGTCAATTCTCAGTCTACAGTTCAACTTTAGAATTGCCAAATGACATTCAAAACCTTATGGAGCAAGCAGTTTCCATCAGAAAAAAAGCGTATGCACCCTACTCTAATTTTAGGGTAGGAACCGCCATACTATTAGACAATGGAAAAATCGTTTTAGGATCCAACCAAGAAAATGCAGCTTATCCCTCAGGTTTGTGTGCAGAAAGGGTGGCTATTTTTCAAGCAGGAGCCATTTACCCTGACGCCACGGTCTTAAAAATGGCAATTACTGCAGCATCCGATTCCAATAAAACAACCGAACCAATTCCGCCTTGTGGTGCCTGCAGACAATCGATCGCTGAATACGAGATTCGCCAAAATTCCAATATTGAAATATATTTTATGGGAGAAACCGGCGAAGTGTATCAATCTGAATCATTAAAAAACCTACTGCCGTTATTATTTAACAAAAACGTCTTGTAAAAATGCTAAAAATTAGCTTTTTAATTTTAGTTCTTAGTTGGAATGTTCTATTTTTGCAACTCGCAAATTTGTGGGAGGAAACTATTTTGCGGCATAGGTACTAGTTGATAACACAATAAAACTTTAGCAAAAGAACAATTGAGATGAAAGAAGTTACAAAAGAAGTCTATTTAAAGTGGTACGAAGACATGCTACTTTGGAGAAAGTTTGAAGACAAACTTGCAGCATTATACATACAACAAAAGGTAAGAGGTTTTCTTCACTTATATAACGGTCAAGAAGCCGTGCTTGCAGGTGCTTTACATGCAATGGACTTGACAAAAGACAAAATGATTACCGCATATAGAAATCACGTTCAACCCATCGGAATGGGCGTTGACCCACGAAGAGTGATGGCTGAACTTTTAGGAAAAGTTACAGGAACATCGAAGGGAATGGGTGGTTCTATGCATATATTCTCAAAAGAACATCGTTTTTATGGTGGGCATGGAATTGTAGGAGGACAAATTCCCGTAGGAGCTGGATTAGCATTTGCAGATAAATATTTCGAAACTGGTGGAGTAACGATGACCTATTTTGGTGATGGAGCTGCGCGTCAAGGTTCACTTCACGAAGCTTTCAACATGGCGATGTTATGGAAACTACCTGTAGTATTTATTGTTGAAAACAACGGTTATGCAATGGGAACATCTGTTGAAAGAACTGCAAACCACACTGACATTTGGAAATTAGGTTTAGGATACGAAATGCCATGTGGACCAGTAGACGGAATGAATCCTGTGAAAGTGGCTGAAGCAATGACAGAAGCTATAGAAAGAGCTCGCCGTGGTGATGGACCTACTTTCTTAGAAATGAAAACATACCGTTATAGAGGTCACTCTATGTCGGATGCTCAATTATACCGCTCAAAAGAAGAGGTAGAAGAATACAAAAAAATTGATCCAATTACGCAAGTTTTAGATATAATTAAAGATCAAAAATACGCTTCAGAAGAAGAAATTGAAGCAATTGACCAAAGAGTAAAAGATCTTGTTCAAGAATGTGTAGATTTTGCTGAAGAATCGGATTACCCTCCTATTCAACAACTATATGACGTAGTATACGCACAAGAAGATTATCCATTTATACCTCATAAACTATAAATCAATTATGGCAACAATAATTACAATGCCTCGTTTGAGCGATACTATGACGGAAGGAACGGTAGCAACTTGGCTTAAAAAAGTAGGTGACAAAGTAAGCGAAGGTGATATCCTAGCTGAGATTGAAACTGACAAAGCAACAATGGAATTTGAGTCTTTCAACGAAGGCACTCTATTACACATAGGTATTCCAGCTGGCGAAACTGCACCTGTTGATTCTCTATTAGCAATAATAGGAAAAGAAGGAGAAGATATTTCTGGGCTATTAAACGGAAATATCAAAACACCAAAAGCAGACACACCACAAGAACAAGTTACACCCGCAACCCAAGCTGAAGAAATCAAACCAACTGCAACTACTGCTGCATTACCAAAAGGTGTTGTAGTAGTAACTATGCCGCGTTTAAGTGATACAATGACCGAAGGAACTGTAGCGACTTGGTTGAAAAAAGTAGGGGATAAAGTAACAGAAGGTGACATTCTTGCTGAAATCGAAACCGATAAGGCAACAATGGAATTTGAATCATTCAATGAAGGAACCTTATTATACATTGGTATTGAAGAAGGAAATGCTGCTCCAATAGATAGTTTACTAGCGATTATAGGACCAGCAGGAACGGATGTAGCAGGAATAGCGACTAACTTTACAGTTGGAGGAGCTGCTACAGAACCAACAACTACTGAAGCGCAACCAGCGACTGCAACTCAAACAGAACCAGTTGTACAAGAAGCTGCTGCAGATGGTCAACGTATTCTAGCATCACCATTAGCAAAGAAAATTGCAAGTGATAAAGGAATTCAATTGAACCAAGTGAAAGGTACAGGTGAAAATGGACGTATTGTAAAAAGCGACATCGAAAACTATACGCCAACTACTGCTGCTGCACCAAGTGCACAAGAAGTTGCAACAACTAACGCTCCCGCTGCTGAAAAAATGGCAGAAGCACCAAAAGTGTTTGTACCTGCGGGAGAAATATACAAAGAAGAAATTAAAAACTCGCAAATGCGTAAAATCATTGCGAAACGTTTAGCTGAATCATTATTCACTGCACCTCATTATAACTTGACTATAGAAGTAACTATGGATGAGGCAATGAAGTCAAGAGCTATTATCAATAGCGTTCCAGATACAAAAGTATCTTTTAACGATATGGTGATCAAAGCTTGTGCAATGGCACTTAAAAAACACCTGAAAATCAATTCTCAGTGGAAAGAAGATGCTATCACTATCAATCACCATGTAAATATTGGTGTGGCAGTAGCTGTTGAAGATGGATTAGTAGTTCCTGTATTAAAATTCACCGATGCCATGAGTTTATCTCAAATTGGCGGAAGTGTAAGAGACCTTGCTGGAAGAGCTAAAAGTAAAAAATTACTACCATCAGAAATGGAAGGAAGTACATTTACGGTTTCGAACCTTGGAATGTTTGGCATTACTGAATTCAATTCAATTATCAACCAACCTAATTCTGCAATCCTTTCAGTGGGAGCAATTGTTGAAAAACCGGTTGTTAAAAACGGTCAAATAGTAGTTGGAAACACAATGATGTTATCATTAGCTTGTGATCATAGAACTATTGATGGGGCTACTGGAGCTCAATTTTTACAAACATTAAAACAATACATTGAAAATCCAGTTACTATGTTAGCTTAATTTTTAATTATAAATCTAAAAAGCCGTTTTGAAATTTCAAAACGGCTTTTTTTTGCTCTATTTTTTATTTTTTTCCTCTATCCATCGAGACATATATTTCGTACTATTAACCGTATGATGTTGCAAGATTACACCCATGAAATTATTGGAACGATGCGCATCAATTATTAACAAGAGCTCTTTAATGCGACCTTTAAACTCATCTGCAAATAGCGACTTCACAAACCTATTGTTAAGCAATTCTAGCCCATTCTTTTGCGCTTGACGCCAAATAACATCATCTTCATACACCTGAACAGCTTTATTTGCAAATTCTTCTGGATCATCTTCAACAAAACCATTCCAAGCTAAACTTCCATTCATCCCTTCAGCCCCAATCGAACTAGTTACACTAGGAGTACCGCATTGCATTGCTTCTACCAACTTCCCTTTTAAACCAGCACCAAAACGAATAGGCGCTAACACCACTCGGGCACTTTTAACAACATCTGAAGCATCAATTGCACGCCCTTTAATCAAAAAACCTTCGGCAACATTATTGAGTTGCAAAACTTTTTGAGAAGGATAGGCACCAAAAACGTTTAAAACAGAGGCAGAAGATCGTTTCTTAATTAACGGCCAAATAGTATCTTTTAAATATTGCACCGTATTCCAATTTGGCTCATGCAGAAAATTTCCTATAAAAACAAAATCTTTTCTTTGTTCGAAAGTTGGCATGACATTAAAATCATCAACCTGCATTGGATCTAATAAAAAAGGAAGGTAATACAATAAACTCACGTCAATTTTAAAAACAGCATGTAACAGCTCCATTTCATATTGCGAGATAATCAAGCTAAGATCGCAACGTAAAATACTCGCCACTTCGCGCTTGGCTACATCTTCCAACACCAAATCCGCACATTGAAACAAACGTTGCTCCTTGAATGCTTTCTGCCGCCCTACACGCAAACAATGTAAATCCTCAGTATCCAAAATCTTTAAGGCTCGAGGACAATTCTCAGAAACCCTCCAACCAAACTGTTCCTCCATCATGAAACGATCAAACAAAACGACAGTCGGATTTAGTTCTTTCACATAATCATCAAAACTGGAACAATTTAATGAAATGCCTTTCTTCGAAACTCCAAATCGCTCTAAATCGATCATGAAATCACTTTCCACAGCTGGACTACCAAAAGTGATCGTATAGCCTTCATCTTGAAACAGACTAATTAATTGAAGCATTCTAGACCCTGCAGCAGAGGAATTGGGCTCAGGCCACACAAAACCAATTATTAAAAGCGTTTTAATTTCAGTCATATAAAGTAACATTACGACTGCAAAATAATACTATTTTGATGGCATAACCATCAATTCACATATAAATAAGAAAGAAAACACTAATTTTGCAGTAACAAAACACAATAACATGTTAGGACTTAAATTAGCAACTGATCCCAGATGGGTAAACATAGTCGAATCAAATATTGAAGAAATACTGACAGACCACGCTTGGTGTGAACAAAAAGCAGCATCAAATGCGATAAGTTTAGTAACTTATAACTCAGAACTAGAAGAATTAGTTACAGAAATGTTAGTCATCGCCAAAGAGGAATTAGATCATTTACAAATGGTTCATGATTTAATTAAGAAAAAAGGGCTGACATTGGGGCGTGAAAGAAAAGACCATTATGTAAATGAATTATTTAAATTCATGAAAAAAGATGGCAGTAGAAAAGATGCTTTATGCGATCGTTTACTATTTTCAGCCATGATAGAAGCAAGAAGTTGTGAAAGATTCAAAGTATTATCAGAGAATATTAAAGACCCTGAATTAGCACAATTTTACAGAGATTTAATGATAAGTGAAGCCGGTCATTACACTACATTTTTAGGATTCGCAAGAAAATATGCAGACAACATAGATATTGATAAACGCTGGAAAGAATGGATTGAATTTGAAACATCAATCATTATTAACTACGGAAAAAATGAAACCGTCCATGGATAAATAAAAAAAGCGAATTCTTAATGAATTCGCTTTTTTTTAAGGTGTAAAGAAATTACTTTTTAATAATCAAAAATTCAGAACGTCTGTTTAAGGCATGTTCGTCTTCGGTACAATTTTCACAATTTATTTTTAATTGAGACTCTCCGAAACCTTTACCTGAAATTTTTTCGGAACTAATTCCTTTCGAAACAACATATTGCACCGTTGCGTTGGCACGACTTTCTGATAAGACAAGATTGTAATTCTCGTTTCCTCGTGAATCTGTATGCGCTTTTACTAAAATATGCAATTGATCATTTTGCGACATAATATATACTAATTTATCCAGCTCTGCAGCACCAAGTGGTGTAATATCACTTTTATCAAATTCAAAATAAATTGGATTAAAAATAAATTCTGATTCGGTAACGATTACATTAATAGGGTCTAGCTTTGCATCAATTGTAAATTCATCCCCACCAGTAACGGTTACAGGAAAACTTTTTGAAACAAAACCATCTTTGCTTACACCAACTAAATAGCTTTTGTCATTTACAGCACTATAAATTGCAGCGCCATTTTCATCTGTTAATTGTTTATCCAATATTTTTTTTCCTTCATCTGAGACAACTACTCTAGCATTTGCCATTAGCTCACCAGTTGTTGAATTCCTAACAACTGTAAGTATTTTTCCGTTTTCGACAACTGGAATCGAAGAGTAGATCTGGTCTTTACCATTACGATTACTAGAAACATAACCTATCTTATTTTTTTTATTGAAAGTAAAAGCAAAATCATCTTTTTCAGAGTTAACAGGTTTACCAATATTCACAGCAGATTCTTGTTTGTTTAAATCGACAGAATAAATATCAAAACCACCAAGACCTACTATACCTTTAGATGAAAAATACAAAAGGCCATCATTTGCTATAAACGGAAAACTTTCATCCTCTGACGTATTGACCTTTGGACCCAAGTTTTCTGGAGTTCCAAAGCCACCATCTCCATTAACACTTACCTTCCAAATATCTAATCCTCCAAGAGTACCTGGCATATTAGATGCAAAGTATAATGTTTCTCCATCTTTTGAAACGGACGGGTTACTAACAGAATAATTTTTACTATTAAATGGTAATGGAGTAATATTTACCCATTTACCATCGCGGTTTGTTGCTCTATATAAGTTTACCTGACCATATTTAATTTTTTTCGCCTTATCATTATTAAATAATTTCTCATTAAAACTTTCACTAGAAAAATAAATCGTTTTCCCGTCTTCAGTCATTGTGAGTGGTCCTTCATGATAAATTGAATTTAATTCAGATATAGGCTTAGCCTCAGTATAAGTACCCTCTTTCTTATTGTAATTAGACTGATAAAGATCTAAGAAGGGTTCATTATTCCATCCATAAATTTTTCTATTTTGATTTCTCGAACTGGTGAAGTATAAGATTTCATTATATTGAATCGCACCAAAATCAGAGTAGTCCGAATTTAAATCAATCTTATATATATCAAACAATTTGGCTTTATTTGAGATTTTCCCTAAATAATCAGAGTTCTTGACAAACTCCTTAGCTCTACTATCATTTGGAGCCATAGTAACGAATTGTCTCATTTGCTGATCTGACAATTCATACTTACTATTGGATTTCAAAACTTGCGCGTATTTATAATAAGTATCCGGATCTTGTTTGGATTGCAAGGCTCTTTCAAACCAAATTTCAGCTTCGACTGTGTTATTCGTATAAACATAACTTTCACCTAATTGCTTATATATATACGCATCTGGATTTCCTCTTTCAACTAATAATTTATAAGCATCGACGGCTTTGACATATTCATACCTATCAAATAATCTATCTGCAGCTTTTGTTTGATTATTTTGCGCCAAAACACCAATGGTATTTAGAACAAAACACAAAATTGTTGTATATCTTTTCATTAATTAAAATTTTGTATTAGAAAAATCTAGGTGAACGTGAAACTTTTTTTGGTGTAAACAAATCATATAAAATAATAAATTCGTGAGATGCAGGCGAGGTAACTTTTAAATCTGAAATAACATGATCATACGCATAACCAATTCTCAACTCTGGCGTAATTGCAAAATTAACCATAGCTCCAAAACTATCTTCTAGTCTATAACTTCCTCCAATCTCAATTTTCTCCATATATAAAAAGTTTGCCGAAACATCTAACGAAGGTTTTACATTAAAAGCAGATTTCAACATAAAGGAAGGCTTAAACTTTAAATCGTAATTAAGATCAAATACATAACCTGCTGTTAAGAAATAATGAGAAACATCTGACCCATATTCACGTCCATTATAATCTAAATGAGCAGATTTCAGGATATTGGGAATAGATAAGGAAACATAGTATTTATCCGTGTAATAAAACAAACCTGCACCCAAATTTAAAGATGCATCATTAATATCTTCACCAAAAATACCTTCTGAAGGATCTGGCAAGGAAGATTGAATATCTCTTAGAGCTACTTTATGAAAGGACACACCTGTTTTTAAACCGAAGGCTAATCGATGCGTTTCGTTTAATTTTAGTGTATAGGAGAAATCCCCATAGACATTTTGTTCTGTAATTGGTCCTATTTTATCTGCAATAAAAGAGAGTCCTAAACCTACATTATTACCCGCTGGCGCATGACCAGAAAACGTAAAAGAGGTAGGTGCATCTTCAATGTTTACCCATTGTTTTCTATATAAAGCACCAAAAGACATACTTTCTTTTGAACCTGCGTAAGCAGGGTTTACAACATTCATATTATACATGTATTGGGCATAATGTGGGTTTTGCTGCGCCAAAATTTCAGTACAGGTAAAAAAAAGCAATAGAGAAGTAAAAAATATTTTGTTCATATCTATTTATTTTTCATTTTGTTGATTCAAAGGACCAACAATATATTTATTAAATGATTATTTCTCTCTAATTAGATAGATCCAACCCGTTTTTGTCATACCGTTATTAAACTCTATTACATAATAATAGGTGGCACTTGGAAGTTCATTACCATTATCAGACTGACCTTTCCATTGATCAGTATAATTAACACGGTTATAGACCTTGATACCATACCTATCAAATATTTCTAATTTTTTTACATCAAGTAATTTTAAATCAAAATAATCATTTGATCCATTACCATCTGGAGAAATACCTTTTTGAATATTACAAAATACAGATTCAATTGTAACGCTATTTACTGTGGAACATTTCGTTAAATCTGAGCTCACTTTTAATGTAAAAGTCAAAGGATAACTTACTGTCCCAGTCATAGACCTAACGGCATCAGTCGCATTCAAAACATTAGAATTAGTCCCAACAACATTCCCTAAATTATCTTTCCATTCATAATTAACTGTATTTGAATCATACGAATTATTTAGTGGTGTAGCAGTTAAAATATAATTTTTGTCCACGCAATCTCCAGATGATTCGAACTGAATTTGTGGAGGAATCGCATTAACTGTAATACTTGCTGAAGAAGAACAAACTCCAGAGATAGCAGTTACAAGATAATTCCCTGAAGGAGCAGTTACCATATCAGCAGATCTGACAACTCCTGCGGAAGGACTTATTGTATAGGTAAAAGAGGCATTATAATTAGATATCTTAAAACTTCCAGATGAAGATATACAATTTGGCTGAGCAATTATGTTCAATGTTGGCTGAACTGGCGTAAGGAGTACTGTATTGGTAATCAACGAACTTATTGATGTACATCCTGCAGCATTAGACACAACAACATCAACTGTTTGGCCATTTGTTAAACTTGATGTTATATAAATAGCCGAGCTTCCACTTTGAACACTTAAATTATTTACTCTAAAATTATAACTGACACCACCACTAGCTGTAAACGTAACCGAAGTACCTGAACAAAATGTATTATCTGAATCATTACTTGACAAAGTAGCCACTGGCAAGGCATTTACAGTAAATGTTTGATTGATTACGCACCCATTAGTATTGGTATACGTTATTATAGTAGTACCTACAGATACTCCTGTTACTACTCCTGAACTAGTTATCGTTGCTATACTTGGCGTTGAAGACACCCAAGGATTTGTTGCATTTGGTGTAGCCGAGCCTATCAATGTAGTTGTTAATCCAATACAAACGTTTGGAGAACCAGTTATAGTTGGCAAAGCATTTACAGTAACTGTTTGAGTAATAGTACAACCATTACTATTGGTATAGGTTATTAAACTTGTACCTGCCGAAACTCCGGTAACAACTCCTGAACTACTAATCGTAGCTACACTTGGAGTAGCGGATACCCATGGATTTGTAGCATTTGGCGTAGCTGAACCTGTTAATGTTGTTGTTGATCCAACACAAACTATCGGATTACCAGTTATTGTCGGTAAAGCATTAACCGTTACTGTTTGAGTAATTGTACAACCATTATTATCTGTGTAGCGTATCACGCTTGTACCAGCCGAAACTCCTGTTACAACACCAGAACTGGTTATCGTAGCTACGCTTGGTGAAGCAGAAACCCATGGATTTGTAGCATTTGGTGCGCCAGAACCTGTTAACGCAGTTGTTAAACCAATACAAACATTCGGTGTGCCTGAAATCGTAGGCGTAGCATAAACAGTAAAGATTTGATCAACTGTACAGCCATTACTATTTGTATATGTTATTACACTTGTACCACCTGAAACTCCGGTTACAACTCCTGAACTATTTACTGTAGCGACACTTGGCGAAGCAGATACCCATGGATTTGTAGCATTTGGTGTAGCCGAACCTATTAATGTAGTTGTAAAACCAACACAAACAGATGGAGTGCCAGTTATAGTAGGCAAAGGATTTACAGTTACCGTTTGAGTGACAGTACATCCATTACTATTCGTATATGTTATTTCACTTGTACCTCCAGAGACTCCTGTTACAACCCCTGAACTATTTACGGTAGCAACACTTGGCGTACCTGAAACCCATGGATTTGTTGTGCTTGGTGTAGCGGAACCCGTTAAAGTAGTCGTTAATCCAACACAAACAGTAGGTGTACCTGTTATAGTAGGCAAAGCATTTACAGTAAATGTTTGCGTAGTTTCGCATCCATCACTATTGGTATATGTTATTATAGTAGTACCTACAGATACTCCTGTTACTACTCCTGAACTAGTTATCGTTGCTACACTTGGCGCTGAAGAAACCCACGGATTAGTAGAATTTGGTGTAGCCGAGCCTATCAATGTAGTTGTTAATCCAATACAAACGTTTGGAGTACCAGTGATCGTTGGCAAAGCATTTACAGTCACCGTTTGAGTAATTGTACAACCGTTATCGTTAGTATATGTAATTACACTTGTACCTGCCGAAACTCCAGTCACAACTCCTAAACTACTTACAGTAGCTACACTTGGAGTAGCGGATACCCATGGATTTGTTGCATTTGGCGTAGCTGAACCTGTTAATGTTGTTGTTGATCCAACACAAACAACCGGTGTACCAGTTATTGTCGGTAAAGCATTAACCGTTACTGTTTGAGTAATTGTACAACCATTATTATTCGTATAAGTTATATCACTTGTACCTATAGAAACTCCCGTTACAATTCCAAAATTATCGACAGTAGCTACACTTGGTGAAGCAGAAACCCATGGATTTGTTGCATTTGGAGTGCCAGAACCTGTCAACGAAGTTGTTAAACCAATGCAAACATTCGGTATGCCAGTTATTGTCGGCAAAGGAACAATATTGATTACCAAACTATCTTCAGTATAACATGGTATTAAAGCATCAGAAGAAACAACAACAGGATTAGGGCTAGCAAAATTAAAATCCACAGCACCATTCCCATAATCAGAAGTATTTGTTATCTCAGGACTTAAAAATGAATTAGAAATACTAAAATTTGCTGCACTATCATCTCTAACGGTAACACCAAAAAATTTAATATCCCCTACCGAATAACCAAGTGCTGACTTCAAAACACCGACTTCAAAACCTTTAATATAATCTGTTATTCCTGAATTAGTAGTATTTACAGCAAAGACATCGGTTGGAAAACCTGCACTACCTCCCCATAAATTAACTTTAGTTGAGTTACCGGTTTTTAACTCTATAAGATCTGCAACATAAACACCCCCAATTTGCGAAACTGCTAAACAATAATCCGCTAAGAAATAAGAATCAAAATTACTTGGATTACTATTTAAAAAATTAAATCCTTTAACAAAAGGTGATACAGTATCATCACCATAATTAGTGATATTAAATCCTCCTGGTTTAGTATCTAAAAATAATAGCATACTTCTATCAGGCCCTAATTTACCAGAAACACCAAAAACTAACTTATCTTCAGTTGAACTAATTTTTATTGAATTGATATATCCATCAATCGCTGATGGCGATAAAGAAGCAGAAAGCATATTATCCTCTAAATTAGAAGTACCCCACGCCGTTTCAGTTATTGAACCATCATAAGTAACAGCATATCGAGTACGAACCTTAACCGTTTGACCATTCGTTAATGTACTCGTTGTATAGGTTCTTGATGAAGACATAGGCTGGACAATAGTACCATCTATAGAAAACTCAAACAAATCAGCCCCACCAGAAGCAGTAAATGTTAATGGAGTACCATCACACACTGGCAACGTTGTTGGAGTTACAGACAAAACTACGGGTGACGGACTTAAATATACCGACGCAACAACGGGCACTCTAATACTGAAATCAGATCCAGAATGAGTTTGAACATAAAATGTTGTCGTCTTACTCACTTTAGCTCTATAAATCGACCCAGTATACAAAATTGCTGTAGAAGTTTGACTATCAAACCATTCAATCAAATCACCACTACCTCCAGAAGCATTAATAAAAACATCTACAGCCGTGGTAGCAGGCAACGAAGGGTCCTTACATGTACTACCCGCAGTTGTTAAAGGTGCCGGAATAAGTGCTTTAACCTTCAACACCTTCGCGACTATATTTTTCTTTTTAACAGTATCTAAAGAGACAATTCCAATCAAATTAGCAGAACTATATTTCTTAAAATTCAACCTATTAATTGAATTATTTGCGTTTAATGAATTCCCAAGAAATAAATAGATAAGTAAAAATAAAAGTAATTTATTTTTCATATAATAAATTTTGTTGTTAGTATAACATACTATAATTTTAAAAAAAAGTAGCAATAATTTAAAGTATAAATGTATCGTTTTATTTTGCATATGCAAAAATATATTTAATATAAAATTAACATTCTTTCAATAACAAAGAATTAAACTAAAATCTTTAAAACTAAAATCGGGAAAATCTTCAATAAAATAAACCAAAAACCCCCTATCTTCTTGGATAGGGGGTTTTTAAAAGATTCGAGTCC
>CAWURM010000013.1:0-4765 GCA_963924965.1 uncultured Flavobacterium sp. | reverse complement strand
TAGATTCGGTACGATATGTATTTATCTTCTACTGCCATAATTTTTTAAGAAAACTTTTTTCTTCTTCTTTTTTTACTTTTATCTTAATTGGTGGAACTGTTGACGGAAAAATATCTTTTTCAATCATTTTTTCAGATACAGTTGATTCCATTTTTAACTTCATCAACTGGGAGCGTCTGTCTACAAATTCAGATCGCAATTCTTTTACCTCGGTAGTTAATTGAGCTATTTGAAATACTTTTTGCTCGAAACGCTGTGTATTTGCAATCATAATTATAGCGAGCAGGATCAGGAAAACTATAAAACGCCAGTTTTTCATCGCATCATCATCGATAAGAAACTTCGCTTTCAATATGCCGTATATCCCTTTTTTCATTAGTCTAACTATTTCTTTTCAGCAATCCTTAATTTTGCGCTTCTTGCTCGATTATTTACTTTAATTTCATCATTCCCTGGAACAATTAACTTACCTATTGTTTTAAATGGAACAGAGAAATTACCGAAAAAATCGCGTTCTGGCTCCCCATCAAACATCCCGTTTTTCATAAATCGTTTTACCAATCGGTCTTCTAAAGAATGATACGAAATAACGCTCAACCTACCTTCTGGATTTAATATCTCTAACGATTGTTCTAAAAATTCTTTTAGAACATCCATTTCTTGATTTACCTCAATTCGAATCGCCTGATAGATTTGGGCTAATATTTTATTTCTAACCCGTTCTGGTAAAAATTTTGCCAAAACCTCTTTTAATTCATCTGTAGTTTTAATTGGCTCCTGCTCTCGTGCTTCCACGATAGTTCTTGCTAATACCGGTGCGTTTTTCAATTCACCATAATCCAAGAACACTCTTTTAAGACCCGCTTCATCATATTCATTAACAACTCGATAGGCATTCAAATCATTTTTTTGACTCATTCTCATGTCTAACCCTGCGTCAAAACGAGTAGAAAAACCTCTTTCAGCCACATCAAATTGATGTGATGAAACACCTAAATCTCCAAGGATTCCATCCACACTTTTCACACCGTAAAAGCGCAAAAACCGTTTGATAAATCTGAAATTTTCATTTATCAAAATAAAACGTTCGTCATCTAATGTATTAGCTAAAGCATCTTCATCTTGATCAAATGCAAAAAGCTTTCCTTGCGGACCTAACCTGCTTAAAATCTCTTTAGAATGTCCGCCTCCACCGAAGGTCACGTCTACATATATACCGTCAGGCTTAATATTCAAGCCATCTACAGATTCCTTTAGTAAAACTGGATTATGATATTCCATTGTCGTCGTCATTTATATTTCCCATTACATCTTCTGCTAAATCAGCAAAATCAACATCTTCACCACTTATTGATTTTTCATACAAATCTTTATCCCAGATTTCAACAATATTAACTGCTGAAGAAAAAACAATATCTTTTGTAATATGTGCAAAAACCACTAAATCTTTTGGCACTAACAACCTTCCCAAAGAATCAATCTCTACCACTTTGACACCTGCAGTAAACCGTCTTATGAAATCATTATTTTTTTTAACAAATCGATTTAGCTTATTGACTTTTAACATCATCTTATCCCATTCTGCCATAGGATACAATTCTAAACAAGGCTGAAAAACAGAACGCTTCAAAACAAAACCGTCTTGAAGAGAAAGCGCCAATTGCTTCTTTAAAGGAGCTGGTAACAGCACCCTCCCTTTAGCATCGACCTTACATTCATATGTTCCAACAATAGTATTCAAGTAGTTAGCTTTTTAAATGATATAAAGCAAAAATATAAAAAATATTACCACTATTTACCACTATCTACCACTTTGTTGATAAGTTTACCCACTTTTGCAGAAAAACGCCTAATTTTTGGACAGTCAGACTATTAGCATATTATTCATTTCCTTGCAGGATTATTGAGCCTCATGAAAATGAATCTGAGTACGCACAAAAAGTTAACAGATGAATATCCGTGTTTTCACACTTATTCCTCCTTGAAAAATTGAAAAAACACCTATTTTAACGCTATAAGTTGATTATTAAACCAAATGATTGATTATATACTCAAAAATTGCATTCAAAAATTCTTTTTAATTTTTTAAATCCTATATTTGTGAAAATTGAAAAATCGCATTAAAAAACATGGATAAAAACTATAAGAAAGAAGGTAGATACAGCTATTATGAAGCTGGAGAAGGAACACCTATTGTAATTTTACATGGGTTAATGGGTGGACTTAGCAATTTTGATGCAGTTGCTAGTTACTTTTCTGAAAAAGGATATAAAATAGTGATTCCAGACTTACCAATTTACACTCAAAATATCTTAAAAACCAACGTTAAAAATTTCGCTAAATACGTTAAAGATTTCATCACTTTCAAAGGGTTTGATCGCGTCATTTTATTAGGAAATTCGCTTGGCGGACATATTGCATTGTACCATACCAAAATGTACCCGGAAAAAGTTGCAGGACTTGTCATCACAGGCAGCTCAGGATTATATGAAAGTGCCATGGGAGACAGCTATCCTAAAAGAGGGGATTATGAATATATCAAGAAAAAAGCCGAAGATGTTTTTTATGACCCTAAAGTGGCTACTCCAGAACTAATAGACGAAGTTTACGCCTCTGTCAATGATAGAATAAAACTGATCAAAACATTAACAATTGCCAAAAGTGCAATTCGTCATAATATGGCAAAAGACCTGCCTAAAATGCACGTTCAAACTTGTATCATTTGGGGTAAAAACGATAAGGTAACTCCACCGGATGTTGCTGAGGAGTTCAACAAATTATTACCTAACTCTACTTTATATTGGATTGACAAATGCGGTCATGCAGCGATGATGGAACAACCTGAGGAGTTCAACCGACTACTTGAAGACTGGCTGACACATACACACTTGTCTGCACATTAAAATTAAATCAAGGAGAATTTACACCCAGCAAAAATGAAAATTAATACAGCCGAATTTATAATCAGTAATTCAGACGTTTCAAAATGTCCCAAAGACTTTTTACCAGAGTATGCTTTTATTGGCCGATCTAACGTAGGAAAGTCATCGTTGATAAACATGCTGACGAACCAAAAAAAATTAGCTAAAACTTCGGGGAGACCAGGAAAAACGCAATTGATCAATCACTTTTTAATCAATAACAATTGGTTTTTAGTCGATTTACCAGGATATGGATATGCAAAGGTTTCCAAAAAAACCAAATCTGTTTTTCAACAATTTATTACCGATTATTTTGAAACAAGGGAACAATTAGTTTGTGCTTTTGTCTTAATAGACATTCGTCATGAGGCGCAAGCGATTGATGTAGAATTCATGTCGTATATGGGCGAAAGCGAAATTCCATTTTGCATTATTTTCACCAAGGCAGACAAAATTAGTAAGGTGAAAATAGATTCCCACATTGCAGCCTATAAAAAGAATATGTTTGCTAATAACTGGGCCGAAATGCCGCAATACTTTGTTACATCCGCAACAGAATCAATTGGTAAAGAAGAACTTTTAAGTTATATAGACGAGGTAAATCAAGAAGTATTTAAAAATAATAGTCAATTTTAAGCACACCTCACTTCCAAAAGAAAATCCCAAAATTTAAACATTTAAATTTTGGGATTTTTTATTAGCACAAAACAATTTTTATTTTGTTAGCTCCAATTTCTCTGCAAAATAATCACAAAAATCTTTCATGGTATCCGCCATTTTTTCGTCACCGGTAGCGCGGTGAAAAGTATCTGACATCGCTACTAAGGTTTGATGAAAAAATATTTTCATCTCATCTACGGGCATTTCTTTAGTCCACAAATCAATACGCATGCTTTCTTTGGCTTTGCTATCCCATACAGAAAGCATAATTGCTTTTGCCTCCTCTAATTCTACTCCACCATCTTTAGCTGACCATAGCAGCTTTTCCGGCACTCGGTTTTCATCTAATTCTACTAGAAATTTAATTTCTGATCTATTTTTATCTGACATTACTTTTTGGGTTTGTATTTTGATTTTTCAAATATTTCTTTAGCATTCATTTGTAACAATTCTGGCAAAGATACTTTATTGTTTTCCATATACGAGCGCACTATTTGCCAGCCTATCCAAGCACCAACTTTTCCTGGAGATTCATTATCAATTTCCAAATAAAATTTAGAAAATGGAGCCGGATTAATAAATCGAGGAATTAGTTTTTGATCATCACTATACAGCATTTCTTTTTCAATGAAATACCTCCAAATGTACGCCTCGTTTTCCACACACCATTGCAATTGCTCTGGCGTATATCCTATCTTATCCCCATCAAGGTACTCTGGGAGTATCTTGTCTTTTACAAACAATTCTTTTCCGGCATAAATCATATTTGATACCAAACTTTTTTCGCGATTGGGCGGTATTTTGTATCTAAAAAAACTAGAAACTAGGTCTGGGGCAATTTGTTTTTGTTCAAAATTTTGTTTGATATAGTTTGGAAACTGATAAAACCTATGGTCTTTTCCTAAATACATTTCCAGCGAAATAACAACAAGACTATCCGCATAAATTACTTTATTATTGTAATCCATTTCGGAGATAACAGTAATCACTTTAGGTGTTTTTGTTTTTGGAAAATAATACTTAAGGTGCTTAATAACCGACTCTAATTCCTCTTTAACCGGCTCAAAATCAGCATACTTTTTTTGAACTTCACTATACAATTCACGCCATTGTGGATTTTGCATTTTCTCCATCCATACTTCGTCATCATTACCTGCAGGAAAGAAAAAAGGAAAGTCTTTTTT
>CAWURM010000012.1:0-17342 GCA_963924965.1 uncultured Flavobacterium sp. | reverse complement strand
GTTTTTGTTGCTATTTTCATTCCCATATTTCCAGCAAGAGCTGAAAAAAAGGCACCAAAAACAAAAGCGACAACTATTAATATATTTGTAGTTGGTACAAAATAAGAGATTGCTGCCAATGCTGCACTTGCTCCTATTACGAAAAAGGTTAATAACCTATATTCTGCTTTAAGAAATGCTAAAGCTCCCTCGTAGATATAATCTGAAATCTCTTTCATTTTTCCATCTCCTGGATCTTGTTTTAGCACCCATGCTCTTTTCACCCACATAAACAGAAGCCCAATAAATGCCATTACTAATGGCAAGTAAATCATAATTGTATTCATAAATTCATTTTGGTTTTTGGTTAATAATCAATAGTATTAAAAACGAATTTAAACAAAAAAGCAATACTCAATTAAGAATATTGCTTTTTTTATACAATTTACTGTCGTTTTTACAATTTTATCGTAAACAAGCCTTCTGGTTTGTTAGGAATATCATTAAAACGCTGTGTACATTCTTTAATAATAGCGAACGCCTCATCTAAATCTCCCCATCCTCCTACATCAACTGTTTTGTTTTCAAGGTCTTTATAAACTTGAAAGAAATGCTCAATTTCTTTCAATAAATGTGGATTTACATCCGAAAGGTTTTCTAATGAATTCCAAATTGGGTCAGAAACAGGTACACAGATTACTTTTTCATCCGGCCCTTTATCATCTGCCATATGGAAAACTCCAATAGGTTTCACCTCCATTACACAACCTGGAAAAGTAGGCTCATTGATCAATACCAAGACATCAAGTGGATCTCCGTCTAAAGCTAGTGTTTCAGGTATAAAACCATAATCAGCGGGATACATCATTGAAGAAAATAACATTCTATCAAAACGCATTCTTCTTATTTCGAAATCGTACTCGTATTTATTTCTACTTCCTCTTGGAATTTCGATTAAAACATCGAAAGTTTTTATTTTATCTGCAGTCATTTTATTTTAGGTCTTAAATTCTATTTATGCGAGTGCAAAAGTAGTGTAAAAACGCCTTTATTACAAGAATAATCTATTCTAAAACACAAGAAAACAAATACCTCATTATTTTTAAGATCTATTATTGATTTATCTGATACTAGCCCAGATAATAGTAAAAATCCTTTTCTTTTTTAATTAAAAAAGAAAAGATTGAAACGAATAGCTGGAAAAAGCTTCTAAAAATAAAAACCAAACGACCCTTTTACTGAAAATTGTTGGGTATCTGGCGTATTTAAATAACTTCCTCTCCAAGCAAAATCGATACGAAACACTTTAAAGATATTCCCAATTCCTGCACTGTATTCCCAATACACATCTTGTGGCGCTACATACGTTAGTCCGGAAGCATTTATCGCTCTATTAGCATCGGATATAGTTCCATAAACTCCTTTTGCTCCTACTATTTCTCTCCAGTTGAGCTTTCTCATGAAGGGAACTCTAGAAAATATGCGTCCTCCAAAATTATGTTCCCATTGTAAAGTGGCATATTGGTCTGTTACAAATTCATAGAAATTCAAATTACTAAAGGTGTTTTCAATGGTGAAATAGGTTTGATTACCTGGTATAACATTCATCAATCCCAAAGGAATAGTACCAAAGGTTTTTCCTACTTCCACAATAACATTTGAACGTCCTAATGGACCTATGATAATGGGTTGCTTATAATACAATTGAATTTTTTCGTACTTGAAATCACTATTCAGCAACCCTTTAAATCCATGGCTATAGTTCACATAAAAACGACTAAAAGGACTATCTACATTGCCGCGCTCTACCCCATAGCCTATGGTTTTTCTATTAGGTGTATACTCGATTTGCAAATTAACTTCAGATTGCTTTACATCACTTTTTGTGGCAGTATACGTTGCATCAGTATAGTAATCTAAACTAAAAGTAGTTGAGGCAGATTGCAATGTCCTATACGAGAATCCAGCTTGAAAAGTCAGATTTTTAATAGGCTCCATTTCTAAACCTACATTTGTCAAATTAATATTGGTTAATTTTCCATTACTTCCTGACGAAAACACAGATGATGATGCGAAACTTCTCCCTAACACATCATTTGTAGTTGTTAAGCTCGCGCCTATTTGTTCAATGTCACGCCTATTTCCGCCAGAAATTATAAGACGGTTTTTCTTGTCGACCATCCATTTTCCCGAAATCCCGTATTTGAATTTGTTATCAGTAAATCCATAGGCGGTATAACCTTGTAATCGCCACGTATCATTAGGTCCAAAATAGGTTCTACCTCCCGCTCTTAATCGAACTCCTTCAACTTCATTATAACCAAACGAAGAAAAAATAGGACCGTAATCAAAATGACCTATTGGCATGTATCCACTGCCTAGAATTTGAACTAAATTATATAAGTTTTGAAATTTCTTAACTGTTTTAAGGGTGTCTAGCATTTTATATACTCCCCGTTCATCTTTATTTAAATTCTCAAACCTGTTTTCCTCCCAATAATCATCGGATTTATTGTAGACCTCATTATCGATATAATTCACCTCAGCTTTATAAAAGGCAGTTGGTTTTTCTATATTAAATTTATGGTTTTGATACAAAGTGGTTCGTTTACCATACACTCCTTTTGATTCTTCTTTTTTATTCAAAGCAAAATCAGACATCATATAGTCTCTCGTTAATAGAAAAATAGAATCATTTTCTACTTCAAATTCTTGTTCGATATAAATGTCTTTAACCCAGTTAATATTAGCACTTTTAGTCACTGCCATATTAATTTTCTTGATGGCAAATGTGGTATCACTGACCCAAAAATCTCCTTTAAAGGTTAGTTCATTTTTTCTCCTAGGATAAAATAAAATATTGTAACACCATTTTTTATCGATAAAAGCACTATCTCTCAAGATATAATTATAGGTATCAATTCCTGTTTTTGATAGCGGGCTAGTAAAACTTTTATCAAAAAAAGTTAGGTGATTATTGTAAATATCATAATCCGAATACAAGTCTTTTACAAATGATAAAATTTGCTGATTGTCACTAAATCCCGAGTTTTTATTGGCTTTTATTTTCTCTTTTACCTTATTAATTTTATTATTTCCATACACATCATATAGCGATTCGTTAATAAAAATAGGCAAATACGTTTTCCCGGTAACATTAGAAGTATCTAAATGATTGAAGATAAACTCCATTCCTTTGAAAAGTTTATTTTTCATAAATGCACTATCGATAGTATTCATGTCAAACTCTACTTTTTCATATTTCTCCATTTGATATTGATCAAATTGAGAGAGTCCATTTTTACGTTTTCGTTCCCAAATCTTTCGCAAAATATCTAAGGCTGGATTGTTTTTCTTAGAAGTTTTCCCCGTAAAGATTACTACTTCTTTTAAACTTTCGGCCTCATTTATTTGTACTTTAAAATCATAGTTAATTAACTTTGGTAAGGAAACCTCTCGATCCGAATACCCAACTGAAGTAACAATTAAAGCAGTGTAGTTTTTAGGAGACTCTATATAGAAACGCCCATCTTCGTTAGATAAAACGCCAATATTTGAATCTTTAAAAATCACATTAGCAAAGGGAACTGGCTGATTGGATTTATCAACAATAATTCCACTTACTTTTGTTTGAGCGAGCACGGCATTAGTTAACACTAATAAAAACAAGAGTAGAATATTCTTTTTCATAATTGAACTTTAAAAAAAAACTTCATCACACTAACGCATGATGAAGTCTTTATAGTATGGGTAAACGTATATTATTTATACATTACTTTTTTCACCGCTTTAATTACATCATCTGCATTTGGCAGCCACTCTTTCAATAAAACTGGAGAATAAGGCGCTGGTGTATCTGCTGTAGTAATTCTTTGAATTGGCGCGTCAAGAAAATCGAAAGCACGCTCTTGAACTATATAGGTAATTTCAGAAGCAACGCTGGCGAAAGGCCAAGCTTCTTCAAGTATCACTAATCTATTAGTTTTTCTTACTGAAGCTAATACAGTGTCATAATCTAATGGACGAACCGTTCTTAAATCTACAATCTCACAAGAGATCCCTTCTTTAGCTAATTCTGCAGCAGCGATATGCGCTTCTTTAATAATTTTACCAAAAGAAACAATTGTTACATCAGTACCTTCACGTTTAATATCAGCTACTCCTAGAGGAATAGTGTATTCTCCTTCAGGAACTTCTCCTTTGTCACCATACATTTGCTCTGATTCCATGAAAATAACCGGGTCATTATCACGGATAGCTGCTTTTAATAATCCTTTGGCATCATAAACAGTAGATGGAACTACCACTTTAAGACCAGGAGTATTAGCAAACCAGTTTTCTAAAGCTTGTGAGTGTGTCGCTCCCAATTGTCCCGCCGAAGCAGTTGGTCCGCGAAAAACAATAGGCACATTGAATTGTCCCCCTGTCATTTGACGCATTTTAGCAGCATTATTTATAATTTGATCAATACCAACTAAACAGAAATTGAAAGTCATGTATTCAACAATTGGTCTACAACCGTTCATTGCTGAACCTACTGCAATACCAGTAAACCCAAGTTCTGCAATTGGAGTATCAATAACTCTTTTTTCACCAAACTCAGCTAACATTCCTTTAGATGCCTTATAAGCACCATTGTATTCAGCAACTTCTTCACCCATTAAGTAAATAGACTCATCATGACGCATTTCTTCGCTCATCGCTTCGCAAATGGCCTCTCTAAATTGTATCGTTCTCATATTTGATATTGTATCAGTGTAATTTTCGAAAAGCAAAAATAAATATTTAAAATCATTTAATGCAAAATTACAACAAAATAATGAGATGTTATTTTTAGTAATTTGTTATATCATACCTATTAATAATGAACCCAAGTAAGCGTTCGACTCCTTTTTGACAAGCGAAATCGTAATAGTTTCTAAAAAATATTATGCACGCATAGTAAATTATTCAAATTATTATTTTAAATTTGTACAAGAATTTAAGATATAAAATATATAACCATGAAAATATTAGTTTGCATCAGCCATGTTCCTGATACTACTTCGAAAATTAATTTCGTCAATGGCGACTCAGAATTCGACACCAACGGCGTACAATACGTAATCAATCCAAATGACGAGTTTGGTTTAACACGTGCTATTTGGTTCCAAGAGAAACAAGGAGCTACAGTAACCGTTATTAATGTTGGTGGTCCAGAAACTGAACCTACCTTGAGAAAAGCACTGGCTATAGGGGCAAATGAAGCTATCCGTATCAATGCAAATCCTACAGATGGTTTTTTCGTCGCGAAACAACTGGCCGAAGTTATCAAAAATGGAGGTTATGATTTAATTATCGCAGGAAAAGAGTCATTAGATTATAATGGCGGAATGGTTCCGGGAATGATTGCAGGAATTTTAGGTTACAATTTCCTTAATTCATGTACTGATCTTACTGTTGATGGGACAAATGTAAAAGCGGTACGCGAAATCGACGGCGGTAAAGAAACTGTTTCAACGACTTTGCCATTAATCATTGGTGGTCAAAAAGGATTAGTGGAAGAAAAAGATTTACGTATTCCTAACATGAGAGGAATTATGACAGCAAGAACTAAAGCTTTAACTGTTTTAGAGCCGGTTGATGCTTCCGTTAATACTAAAGCTGTAAAGTTTGAAAAACCAGCACCTAAATCGGCAGTGAAATTAGTATCTGCAGATAATTTAGATGAGTTAATCACTTTATTACATAACGAAGCAAAAGTAATCTAATTTTAAATTATGAATTTTAAGTTGTGAATTGACAATGTCAAAAACATTTAAAATTTATGATTCAACATTTAAAATAAAAAAATTATGTCAATATTAATATATGCAGAATCAGCAGAAGGTAAATTCAAAAAAGTAGCTTTTGAATTAGCCTCTTATGCAAAAAAAGTAGCTGAAACATTAGGAACAACAGTAACTGCAGTTACAATTAATGCTGGAGATGTATCAGAATTAGCAAATTACGGAGTAGATAAAGTATTAAAAGTTAGCAATGATAAGTTAACCGGATTTACTGCTAAAGCGTATGCAGATGCAATCAAACAAGCAGCTCAAAAAGAAAATGCAAAAGTAGTTTTACTTTCATCAACTACAGATAGCATCTACTTATCATCACTTGTAGCAGTAGCTCTAGAGGCTGGATATGCTTCAAATGTAGTTGGGCTTCCAATCAGTACTGCTCCTTTTCAAGTAAAAAGAAATGCTTTTTCAAACAAAGCATTCAACATTACAGAAATCACTACAGACGTTAAAGTATTAGGACTTGCCAAAAACTCTTACGGTATTTTTGAAACTCCATCTTCATTAACGGAAGAAGATTTCAATCCATCAATTAGCGATGCTGATTTTGGAGTAAAAGTAGAATCTGTAGAAAAAGGAAGTGGTAAAGTATCCATCGCCGATGCTGATATTGTAGTATCTGCTGGTCGTGGTTTAAAAGGCCCAGAAAATTGGGGAATGGTTGAGGAACTAGCCACAGTTCTTGGAGCTGCTACAGCATGTTCAAAACCAGTTTCTGATTTAGGATGGAGACCGCATAGCGAACACGTAGGACAAACTGGAAAACCAGTGGCAACGAATTTATATATCGCAATCGGAATCTCCGGAGCAATCCAACATATTGCAGGAATTAGCTCATCAAAAATAAAAGTGGTTATCAATAGCGATCCAGAAGCTCCATTCTTCAAAGTAGCTGATTACGGAATCGTAGGTGACGCTTTTGATATTGTTCCACGATTAATTGAAAAACTAAAAGCTTTTAAATTGCAACACTCTTAATAATAGCTTTAATGTTACCTAAATAAGCTGCCTGAGACAAGATAATCGTATCTTTGTTAGCAGGCAGTTTTTTTGTGTCCTTTTTTTTCCTTAAAATTGCACTAAATTTAAGACCAATTTTCAATCTTTAAATAGGTACAAAGTACTATTCATTTCAGCAATTATGAGCTTAGTAAAATTATCCATAAAAGGAATTTCATACAGCCAAACACAAAATGGGGCTTACGCTTTAATATTAAATGAAGTTGACGGCGAAAGAAAGTTACCTATAGTAATAGGTGCTTTTGAAGCCCAATCCATTGCAATTGCACTAGAAAAAGAGATCAAGCCACCGCGCCCATTAACTCATGATTTATTTAAAAATTTTGCGGAACGATTTGACATAGTAGTAAAACAAGTAATAATTCACAAACTAGTTGATGGTGTTTTCTATTCGAGCATCATTTGCGAAAGAGACAAAATTGAAGAAATTATCGACGCAAGAACTTCGGATGCAATTGCCTTAGCTTTGCGTTTTAACGCACCAATTTACACCTATAAAAACATTCTTGACAAAGCTGGAATCTATCTAAAAGCAAATCCTCAAGAAGCTGACAAAGACTCTCAAGAAATAGATGACATTCTTTCAAACCCAGAAACTTTTGGTCATGAAGAAGAAAGTAGCCAATCTAACAGAGCTTACATCAAACACAGCCTACAAGAATTAAGCGAATTACTTGAACAAGCTGTCGCTCATGAAGATTACGAAAAAGCTGCAAAAATTAGAGACGAAATTTCAAAAAGAGAATCCTAGATTTAATTAGCAATAGATTCTCTACAAACCGCATCGAATAACCCCTCACAAAATGAAACAGTATTTAGATTTAGTACAACACGTCATGGAAAACGGTTGTCAAAAAGGAGACCGCACTGGAACTGGAACAAAAAGTGTTTTTGGACACCAAATGCGTTTTGATTTAAGCGAAGGATTTCCAATGGTAACTACTAAAAAGCTACATTTAAAATCTATCATTTACGAACTATTATGGTTCTTAAAAGGGGACACTAATATAAAATATTTGCAAGAAAACGGAGTAAAAATCTGGGATGCTTGGGCTGATGAGAACGGTGATTTAGGTCCAGTTTATGGCCATCAATGGCGCAATTGGAATAGTGAAGAAATAGATCAAATAAAGGACCTAATTAAGGAACTTAAAACCAATCCTAATAGCCGCAGAATGATCGTTTCGGCTTGGAACCCATCTGTCTTGCCTGACACCTCTAAATCATTTGAAGAAAATGTAGCCAATAACAAAGCCGCACTACCGCCATGTCACGCATTTTTTCAATTTTACGTTTCAAATGGGAAACTATCTTGCCAGTTATACCAACGAAGTGCCGACATCTTTCTAGGAGTCCCTTTTAATATTGCTTCTTATGCTTTACTAACCATGATGATTGCTCAGGTATGCGACCTAGAAGCAGGTGAGTTTATCCATACTTTTGGAGATGCACACATTTACAACAACCATTTTGAACAACTAGAATTACAATTATCACGGGAACCAAAACCATTACCAAAAATGATTTTAAACCCTGCAATAAAAGATATTTTTGAATTTGACTTTAACGACTTTACTCTTGAAGGATACGATCCTCATGATGCAATTAAAGGCAGTGTTGCAGTTTAACAAAACAAAATTCGAATTACCTTGTTCAAAAAAAAGTACTTTCTTGTTTTTGAACATTATAATTATTTTGCTTTCTTGCTTTTCGTCACAATTAATTTTCTCTCAAGACATAGATGACGAAACAGTTTACCTAGACTCATTGAAAAATCCGACCTTAACTGAAAATTTCCTCTATTATAGAATAATAAAAGGCTATTATTCCATGAATACTACTTTTCCAATTTATGATTACTTTAAATCCGGTGAATTAGAAATGAGCGGCACCGTCGAAAACCGAGCAGCCACCTCAAAAACAGGCGAATTCATTATATATTACAAAAACGGAAATAAGAAAAGCACTTCGAACTACAAAAAATCGAAATTAATTGGGCCTTTTTATTCCTGGTATGAAAATGGATTCCCTAAAATGGAAGCTGAGTACATCGAAAATACTACTGACTTTAACAATGACTTGAAAATAAATCAGTTTTGGAACGCTGAAAACAAGCAGACCGTTATCATTGGTAATGGTTATTTTGAAGAAAAAGATGGAAAATCATTTTCAAAAGGAGAACTGAAAAATGGCCTTAAGCAAGGAATTTGGTCCGGGTATGTTGAAAATCAAAAAATTGATTATGCTGAAAACTATTTAAACGGTAAATTTATCAGTGGCCTGAGTATCGATATTGATAAAATACAACATGCGTACGACATTCTAGAAATAAAACCTACTCCTAAAAATGGCATTAAAAATTTTTATAAATTCTTAGAAAAAAACTTTAAGTTATCAGATGAAGTAGAAAGCAATAATATAAATGGCGTTATTGTTGCCACTTTTATTGTCGAAATCGACGGAACTTTAGACCACATACAAATAACTAAAAGTTTAAGTCCTAGTCTTGACAAGGAAATGATTCGGGTTTTAAAAACTAGCCCCAAATGGATCCCTGGACAAAAAAAAGGTATAAGCACGCGAAACAGTTATAGAATTCCCTTAACGATAAGTAAAAACCACTAACCCTTTATATCTAATCATCAAGATTAAGATCATTACACAATACTTCCTAACCGGCATGTAGTTAAAAAAAAACGGTCTGACAGCAAGCCGAGAAAACAAAAATCTTTCAATCCTATTAGAACCTAAATTAATTATAGTGCTAATACACTATTTTCTGCTCCAGCAAAGTCATTCCATTTAAAAGAATCAGCTTCTACTTCATTAACAAAAACACCGTCAATTACATATTTAAATTCATATGTAGCATCTTTATCTAAATTAAAAACCCCTTTGAAGGTTCCGTTTTTTAATTTACTTAATGCGCCTTCTTCTGGGTTCCAGTTATTGAAATCTCCAATTACTGAAGCTTGCTTTGCATCCTTAGCTTCAACTGAAAAAGTAACTTTACAAACTGGTTTTGTTTTTATAAATTGTTTCTTGATAGACATAACTATTTCATTTTTAATATTATGCGACAAAGAAAACAAAATCATTTGAACTTTTGACAATGTACTTGCACTTTTAAGATTATGCCGAAAACTATGTTAAATTATAAACAATTACTCAGTAATTCAAACTAAAAATTTTATTAAAAAAAACTGCAATCGTTTTCTTAATAAATAATATCATATCCAAATAGTGACTTTAAATATTAAATTTTATCTTTATGAACTAAAATTAAACCAATGGAAAGAGAACAACACGAATTATATGAATATGCCCGAAAAAGATTAAAACAAAAAAAAAGGCTTTATTTTCATTTTGTTGTTTTATTTTTAGCCAGCTTGTTTTTATTTGTTTCCACCAAAATATTTAATTTTGGCGTGAATTCAAATTGGTACATTTGGATTATTACGATTTGGTTCTTTCTTTTTATTTTACATTTTATTAAAGTATTTATCACTGATCGATTTATGAATAAAAACTGGGAAAGAGACCAAATTGATCGATTGGTTGCATTGCAACAAAAAAAATTAGAAGAAATACAATCTCAAATCATAGAAGAATCCAACAAACTAGAAAAATAGACGATGATTATAATGATTGCAGCTGCTGCAGAAAACAATGCGCTGGGAAAAAACAACGAATTAGTATGGCATTTACCTAACGACTTTAAAAGATTCAAAAACCTGACTTCAGGACATCATATTATTATGGGAAGAAAAACATTTGAAAGTTTTCCAAAACCATTACCTAATCGAACTCATATTGTAATAACGAGGCAAAGAAATTACAAACCAGAAGGCTGTACTGTGGTTAATAGTATGGAAGAAGCAATTCAATCCTGTCCACAAAATGAAAATATTTTCATCATTGGAGGGGGAGAAATCTATAACTTAGGCCTACCCTATTCAGATAAGATTGAACTCACCCTAGTCCATCATACATTTGATGCTGATGCATTTTTCCCAAAAATAAACGAGAATGATTGGCAAATAATAAATTCAGACTATCAACAAAAAGACGAAAAACACCTTTTTGATTTTACTTATCAAACTTATATCCGAAAATAAAAAAAAACACCCCATTTAACTGGGGTGTTTTTTTTTAATCCAATGATAGGGAAAAAACAATCTACTCTTGAAACAATATTTGATAACATAATAAAAAAATCACAAATGCTAACAAAACTCCAGAAATGAAGATGATAACATTTGCTGTTTTCTGAGAATACATCTCAAAAAAGCCTTTAATACCAAATACCACGAAGGTACTAAAGACAAAGAAAATTAAAATTTCCAAAAACAAATTTAATCCTAAGAACGTATGTTGCGCTAGAAATGCATTACTGTTTTTTAAAACAGCACCATCAAAATAGCTCACAAGAACAAGCGAAATAACTAGCGCAAGAAGCACCCACTTGATTTGGATCGTTAATTCCCTTTTTATCATTGAATAAAGTTTTACTTTTATTTGGTAAAATTCGTCATTATTAACGGACTCCACAATACCCACTTTTAGTGATATTTCAATTAATTTACATAAATACCGAGCTATTTATCTATTTATCTGCTCCAAAGCCTTAAAACATCTGCATCTTTTCCTCAGTATTTCAACATTCCCAATTCCAGTTCCATTTAGTTTGTACTATATTTGTAAAAAAAATACAAAATGTCAAAAAACATAACTCCATATAAAGATTCCAATTTAGGCAAGAAGGAACAAGTAGCTCAAATGTTTGATACCATATCCGGTAATTACGATAACTTAAACCGCGTTATCTCTTTTGGCATAGATGTGAAATGGCGTAAAAAAGTTTTAGACATTGTCGCTAAATCAAATCCAAAAGTAATTCTAGACATTGCAACAGGGACAGGAGATTTGGCTATTTTAATGGCACAAACCAATGCTGAAAAAATAATAGGTCTTGACATTTCAGCAGGTATGCTTGAAGTAGGTGTGAAAAAAATAGCCCACAAAAACCTATCAAATACAATTGAAATGGTATTAGGGGATTCAGAAAAAATGCCTTTCGAAGACAATTATTTTGATGCAATAACCGTTGCATTTGGTGTTAGAAATTTTGAAACACTTGAAAAAGGACTAATTGAAATTCTACGAGTTTTAAAACCAAACGGTGTATTTGTCATTTTAGAAACCTCTGTTCCTGATAAAACGCCTTTTAAACAAGGTTATAATTTTTACAGCAAAAACATCTTACCGCTTATTGGTAAATTATTTTCAAAAGACAATGTCGCTTACGGCTATTTATCTGAATCGGCAGCTGCATTCCCTTACGGCGAAGCCTTGAACAATATTTTACGAAAAGTTGGGTTTATAGAGGTGAAGGCTATGCCCCAAACATTTGGAGTAGCAACAATTTACTCAGCATCTAAAAAATAGTACTGTTTATCCCTTAGCATCACATGAAAAAAATTGTTCTTTTAGTTTTACTTACATTATCCTTAAAGGGCACCTCACAAATTAATAAAGGGATATTTGCAAAAGACCCCATAATTAATTTGGAGAATTTTCAAAAATCAAGAGTGTATTATGGTTTTTTTTTAGGATTTAACTCTTTTGATTTCAAGATTGATTACAAAACCGTTGGGCCAGATATTACTGTTAAAAAATCAACCGGATTTAATGTTGGTATCATAGGAGATCTTAAACTTCAAGAATATATTAACTTGCGATTTGAACCTGGATTATATTACACCAAAAGAGATCTAAACTACCCCGGCTTTACAAAGCCACAAGACGCATTAAGAGAGGTTAACAGTACCTATATTCACTTGCCTTTACTATTAAAATTTTCTTCGCTAAGGACAGGTAATGTACGGCCTTATTTAGTAGGCGGCCTCTCCACTACTTTAAATTTATCTAGCAATTCAAAATCTCTTGACGATAATGCGGAACAAAGATTTAGAGTAAAATCGTGGACTAATAGCTACGAAATAGGTTTTGGAATTGACCTGTTTTCGGAATATTTCATATTTTCTCCTTCGATACGTGGCTCTTTTGGTATTAATGACGAATTAATCCGCGACAAGGACCCAAATAGCCCTTGGACAGGAAACATACAATCTTTAAAAAGCAGAGCGGTATTAATTAATTTTTCTTTTCATTAATGTAATGAAAAATGCTCTAGATCCAATTTCTATGGGTAAGGAACTACCTTCTAAATTCGCTTAAAACGATTGCAGTAGCAGTGGCAACGTTTAAACTTTCTGTTTTTTTTAAAATTCCAAAACGAGGAATTGACAATCTATTTTGAACTAAATTCTCCAATTCATCACAGATCCCGTTAGCTTCATTTCCCATTATTATTACGCCATCTTGCGGCAAGCTCGTTTTATAGATATTATTCCCATCCATAAAAGTCCCAAAAACAGGTAGATGCGTATTTGAAATAAAGGGATTTAAATCAACATAATTCACGTTAACTCTTGTGATAGATCCCATAGTGGCTTGAACTACTTTAGGATTGTAAATATCTACCGTTTCCTTAGAACATACAATTTGCTGAACTCCAAACCAGTCACACAATCGCAATATCGTCCCCATATTTCCCGGATCCCTAATACTATCTAAAGCAACAATCAAACCAGCCTCAACAATTTCTTTTTCATTAGGGATTTTAAAAACCGCTAAGCAACTATTAGGAGTTGCTAAAGCGCTAATTTTCTTTAAATCATTTTCATGAATAAGTGTCTTTTTACTGATTAAAACCTCTTCAAAGTCATTTTGAGTAGTATATAAATGTTCTAGTTCAAAATTAGATTCTAATAGTTCTTGAATCACTTTCACCCCTTCGGCAAAAAATAATTGATTTACTATTCTATACTTTTTTTGTTGTAAACTAGTTATAAGTTTTATTTGGTTTTTACTAACCATAAAAATATGTACTTTTGAATTAAATATTTTAGGACACTTGAAAAAAATTTCTACAAAAATAACAGCATTTATTCTAATTGCAATACTAATATGTGCTTGTAATGCCGAAAAAAGAGTTCCTGATGGAAAAAAACTCCTTACTAAAAATCAAATTATAGTAAACGGAAAATCTATCAAGGATGAAAATGTAGTTGCTCAATTGTATCAAAAACCAAACAGCACTTTATTAGGCTTTCGATTGCGATTGAATTTATACAATTTAGCTAATCTTAAACCTGATTCGACTTATCAAGCAAAATTCGCAAATCATCCAGGGAAATACGAGCGAAAATCAAAATGGCTATCTGCAAAACAAGTCGATCGATTAGGGAAATCATTCTGGTATCACGGGATTCATGATTTTTTAAAAAAAACCGGCGAACCACCAGTTATCATTGAACAATCTAAAACAGAAAAATCAATATTACGCTTAAAATATTACTATTTTAACAATGGTTTTTTTAACGTAAATGCAGTTTCAAAAACGGATTCCATAAAACCCAAAAGAGGAAAAATAACCTATAAAATTACCACAGGAGCCGCTTATTTATTAGATTCTTTAAAAACATCGATTTCAACACCAGCATTAGATTCTTTATACAATACTGCCAAAACAAATACAATACTAAAATCAGGGCAACAGTACAAAACAATTGATTTTGAGAATGAAAAAAACCGTATTACTACACACTTTAGAAATAATGGAGTTTATAACTTTCAACCTACTTATGTCACCTTTGATATTGATACTATTAAAAAAGTAAACCAAGCCAATGTTAATCTAATCATAAACAACTATTCTTATCAAGAAAAGGACTCTACAAAAACGGAACCTTTTAAAATCTACACCATTAGCGACGTCAATATATTTACTGATTATGCACCAAACAGCAGCAATCAAAAAATCAACGATAGTACTTCATTCAAAGACTTTAACTTATACAGCCATAAAAAATTAAGATACAAACCTCATGCGATCACGGATGCTATATTCATAACAAAGGGTTCCCTCTTTGCGGATAACAGAACAGTGCTTACGACACGCTATTTAAATAATCTTAAAATTTTCAATTACCCAACCATACAATATGAATTAGATAAAAGAGATACGACTGCTCAATCACTAATCGCTAAAATATATTTAACTCCACGTAAAAAATATAGTTTTGGAGCATCCGTGGATGTTACCCATTCGAACATTCAAGATATAGGAATCTCTTTTAGCCCTTCCCTATCCATCCGAAATGTATTTAATGGCGCTGAAACACTAGAGATCTCAGGTCGCGGAAACATTGGATCATCCAAAGATTTAGCCAACCCCAACAATCAGTTCTTCAACGTGTCAGAATATGGAGTTGACTTAAAATTAAACTTCCCTAGAATCTTCATGCCCTTTTCAACAGAAAAAATTATCCCGAAAAGCATGATTCCGTCTACTCTTATGGCAGTAGGATTTGCCAGACAAAGAAATATTGGATTAGACAAAGAAAATTTCACTGGATCATTCTCCTATAATTGGACTCCCAAAAAAAACAACACCGCCCGATTTGACCTTTTTAACATTCAATTTGTTCGAAATCTAAACCCTGAAAACTATTTCAATGTGTATAGTTCCTCTTACAGCGCCTTGAACGAAATTGGTAAAAATTATAATTCGAACATCTCCTACTTCAATAATCTACAGGATCAAGATTTAATAATCGAAGAGGGAACTTCCGGATTTATAGCTGATGTTATTAACGGTAACACCGCATTAACACCCACTGATGATGCTTATAAATCAGTAAAAAGTATCGAAGAGAGAAGAGTTCGATTAACTGAAAATGATTTCATATTAGCCACTAGCTTTACTTTTAGTAAAACAACAAAGACGGATTTACAGGATAATACTTTTTATCTTTTTAAAACTAAAATTGAATCTGCAGGCTCGCTTTTATCTTTAATTTCTAATACTACAAATCAAACTAGAAACGAAAATGGAAATTATAAACTATTCAATTTAGAATATTCTGAATATATTAAAACTGAATTTGATTACATCAAGCATTGGGATTTAACTAAAGAAAAAGTATTTGCAGTACGAACATTTTTTGGAATCGCAATCCCATTTGGAAACTCCAATAATGTTCCGTTTTCACGAAGTTATTTCTCAGGAGGATCAAATGACAATAGAGCTTGGCAACCTTATAGTTTGGGACCAGGAAGGAGCGGTGCCACGAACGATTTTAACGAGGCAAACCTGAAAATTGCTGTTAGCAGTGAATTTAGATTTAAAATTCTTGGGGATTTAAAAGGAGCTCTCTTTGCTGATGCAGGGAACATCTGGAACATCTATGATAATGTGACCGATAAGAAAGCGGTTTTCTCCGGTTTTAATAGTTTAAAAGACACTGCTTTAGGATCTGGTTTTGGACTACGATACGATTTGAGCTTCTTTGTAATCCGATTTGATTTTGGATTTAAAACCTATAATCCCGCTAATGAAACAGGTAAAAAATGGTTTCATGAGTACAATTTTGGTCACTCAGTTTTAAATTTTGGAATAAATTACCCTTTCTAATGCTAATTAATTCTTATTTTTGCATTCTTAAACTAAAAACTAAAAAACAACTAAAAAAAATTAACAATGGCACATAACATCAAACCGGGCGTAGCTACAGGAGATCAAGTTCAAGAAATTTTCAATTATGCAAAAGAAAAAGGATTTGCTTTACCTGCTGTAAATGTTACCGGTTCCAACACAATAAATGGCGTTCTTGAGACTGCTGCAAAATTAAATGCACCAGTAATTATACAATTTTCAAACGGGGGAGCTCAATTTAACGCTGGAAAAGGACTTTCTAATGCCGAAGAAAAATCAGCTATCGCTGGTGGAATTGCAGGAGCATTACACATTCACACAATGGCAGAAGCTTACGGAGCAACTGTAATCCTTCATACTGACCACTGTGCTAAAAAATTATTGCCTTGGATCGATGGATTACTAGATGCATCTGAAAAACATTTTGCTGCAACTGGAAAACCATTATTCAGCTCACATATGATTGATTTATCAGAAGAGCCAATCGAAGAAAACATCGAAATTTGCAAAGGATACCTTGAGCGAATGAGTAAAATGGGAATGACATTAGAAATCGAACTTGGAATTACAGGTGGAGAAGAAGATGGAGTTGACAACTCTGATGTTGATAGCTCTAAATTATATACTCAACCAGAAGAAGTTGCTTATGCTTACGAAGAATTAATGAAAGTAAGTCCTAAATTCACAATTGCGGCTGCTTTTGGAAACGTACACGGTGTTTACAAGCCAGGTAACGTAAAGTTAACTCCAAAAATCTTAAAAAATTCTCAAGATTTCGTTCAAAATAAATTCAACACAGGACACAATCCAGTTGATTTTGTTTTCCACGGTGGTTCAGGATCCACTTTAGAAGAAATTAGAGAAGGAATTAGCTATGGTGTAATAAAAATGAATATTGATACTGACTTGCAATTTGCATTTACTGAAGGCATTCGCGACTCAATGGTAAACAATAT
>CAWURM010000011.1:0-4341 GCA_963924965.1 uncultured Flavobacterium sp. | reverse complement strand
TAAATCAAACAATTCAGGACGTTGGTTTTTCTCATCCCATTGACCAAAGTCATCACGAACAGAAAAAATTCGTTCTTTAGCTCTCGCTTTTTCTTCATCACGACGTGCTCCACCAATACAAGCATCAAACTTGAATTCGTCTATTGCATCTAATAAAGTGGTTGTTTGCAAACTGTTTCTACTCGAATATTTTCCGGTTTCTTCTATTACTTTTCCTTCGTCAATTGCGTCTTGTACATTACGAACGATTAATTCTAAACCTAATTCTTTTACCAATCGATCTCTAAATTCAATTGTTTCAGGAAAGTTATGCCCTGTATCAACGTGCAATAATGGAAAAGGAATTTTGGCAGGGAAGAATGCTTTTTGAGCCAATCTCACCAATGTAATTGAATCTTTTCCTCCAGAAAAAAGCAATACTGGCTTATCAAATTGAGAAATTACTTCTCTGAAAATGTATATCGCTTCGCTTTCTAATGCGTTTGTTTTTAATATTGAACTCATTTTTAATATTTTAAGATTAAATGATTGAAAAATTTAAAGATTCCAACAATCATTTATAATTTATAATTCACAATTTATAATTACCCTTGGTGCAAACCACATTCTTTATGGCTTGACTCCCACCACCATCTTCCGGCTCTGATGTCTTCTCCCTCAGCGATTGCTCTGGTACAAGGCGCGCAACCTATGCTTAGAAATCCTTTTTTGTGTAAAGCGTTTTGAGGAACATTATTTTTTTCTAGATAATCCTCCACTTCTTTCAAAGTCCACTTTAATAATGGGTTGAATTTGATGATTTCAAACTTCGCATCGTATTCAAAAAGAGGCAAATCATTTCTGTTTTCTGATTGTTCTGCTCTTAAACCGGTAATCCAAACTGAATTTCCTTTTAAAGCTTTAGTCAATGGCGCTACTTTCCTGATAAAACAACACTCTTTTCTATTATCAACCGAGTCGTAAAAACTATTTGGTCCTTTGGCATTCAATAGATTTTGAACATCGTTGCCTTCAGGAAAATACACTTCAATGTGTTTTTTATACTTCTTAAGGGTTTTATGAAAAACATCATAAGTTTCTTGAAATAAACGACCTGTATCTAATGTAAAGATGTTAATCGCAGCATTACTATTTGCAATTAGTGCTGTTATCACTTGGTCTTCTTGTCCGAAAGAAGTTGAAAAAACCACTTTATCTTTATATTCATTTGCCAAAAAAGCAAATGTTTCTTCAATTGAAAAGTTTTTTGTTTTATCTATTAATGTAGGTATTGTCGCTGTACTCATTTTCTTTTTTATTACAAAATCCATTACCCTATAGGATTAGTAGATTACTTCGCAAAAGTACTACTTATTTCTAAACTACAAAATAAAAAATACTATTTTATTACAGGTTTAAATATTCTTTACCCCTTCATTGAAAAGACTTTACACAGATTAGAAGCAAAAAATAAAGAATTAATAATAAAGTTGATTTGAAATTTTTATATTCTTAAATAAAGTTACCGATAATCTACTATTTCATAAAACAAACTAAAAAATATCCATTAGTCTACTTCCCCTATAGGATAATTATAAATTAGTTATTAGTTTTGCCTAAAATATTTAAATTATGGATTTTCAAATAGGATTAATAGTTGCTGGATTAACGGTTGGTTTCATTGTTGGATTAACAGGTGTAGGTGGAGGATCACTAATGACGCCGATTTTACTATGGTTTGGCATCCCTCCTACGACAGCAGTAGGTACAGATTTATTGTATGCTGCATTTACAAAAATGGGAGGTGTTTATGTGCATCACAAGAAAAAAAACATTAATTGGAGTATTACGGGATGGCTATCTTTAGGAAGTGTTCCCGCAGCTTTAGCAACATTGTGGGTACTACATAGTATAAAAACAGATATTACTGCAATTAACTCCATAATAAAGTACAGTTTAGGTTGGGCTTTACTTTTCACTTCCATAGCCGTTTTGTTTAAAAAGAAACTTTTAGTTTTTTCTCAAAAGCATGCGGGAGATAAATTTCATAGCGAGAGCAAGACTCAAAATGCCTTAACTGTAGCCATAGGTGTCCTATTGGGAGCGACAGTAACACTAACGTCAATTGGAGCTGGTGCTTTAGGAACCGTTACTTTGTTCTTTTTATACCCACTTCTTGCTACACCAAAATTAGTTGGAACCGAAATTGCCCATGCCGTTCCATTAACTTTAGTGGCCGGTTTAGGGCATGCAACTATGGGGAATTTAGACTTAGGATTATTAGGTCAATTACTAATAGGATCCCTTCCGGGCATTTTTATTGGAAGTATGCTAAGTGGAAAAGTACCTGATTTACTGCTTAGAAATGCTATTGCAGGAATGCTGTTTTTCGTGGGTTATAAATTAGTTTTTTTGGTTTAATCTCCACAAGTTGTTAATTCAAAATAAAAAGACCCTTTCATCGATAACAAGATGTAAGGGTCTTTCTTTCTTTATGCTAAAAGCACTAAAAAGCAATATCAGCAAGTGTATTATTTTCCAATATTTTGAGTGTATTATCACGTACTTCAGTCATTAATTTGCGTACCGCACAGGCCATTTCATCTTGACAATCATCACATTTTTCATAAAAATTATGACTCGCACAAGGCAATAAAGCAATTGGTCCTTCTAGAATACGATATACCTTAGCCATATTGATATCCTTGGGTTCTTTTATCAAATAATATCCGCCGCCTTTACCTTTCTTAGCACCCAAAAAACCCGAATGACGCAAAAGCAATAAAATACTTTCTAAAAACTTAACCGAAATATTTTCGCTCTTCGCAATATCAGCGATAGCAATTGGGGTTTGATCTTCTTGGCGTGCTAAAAAAGTCAACGCTTTGATTCCGTATTTTGTTTTCTTTGAAAGCATGGCCTATTTTTACGATTTAAGAATGACGATTAACGATTTATAAATTTCATGAACGGTAATCTAATCACATTCAATAATAACAAAAATATACTTTTTGAATGTAATACACATAAAAAAACGATTTTTGATTTTCAGATTATCTGAAATCAAAAATCGTTTTTTTTAAATGCATAGATAATTAAGCCAATGCCTGCTCTAAATCAGCAATAACATCTGCTACGGTTTCTAATCCTACTGAGACACGTACTAATCCATCCGTAATACTAACGGCTAATCTTTCTTCAACAGATAATTTGGTATGTGTAGTTGACGCCGGATGCGTCACAATAGTTCTCGTGTCTCCTAAATTTGGTGAAAGCGAACATAGTTTTATTTTATTCAAAAAGGTTCGCCCTGCTTCAAGACCTCCTTTTATTTCGAAAGCAACAATATTACCACCCGCTTTCATTTGCTTTTTGGCAATATCGTATTGTGGATGCGATTTCAAAAACGGATATTTGACAAGATTCACATTAGGGTGCTGTTCTAAAAACTCAGCCACTTTCAATGCGTTTTCGCAATGTCTATCCAAACGAATGGACAACGTCTCTAAACTTTTAGACAATACCCAAGCATTAAACGGAGACAAAGAAGGTCCTGTTAATCGGCTGAATAAATAAATTTTCTGAATCAACTCTGGATCACCCACGGTTACTCCACCTAAAACTCTTCCTTGTCCGTCCATCAATTTCGTAGCCGAATGTACCACTAAATGTGCTCCCCATTTTATAGGTTGCTGCAGATAAGGCGTCGCAAAACAGTTGTCAATTACCAAAATCAAGTTGTGTTTTTTGGCAATATGCCCAAGTAATTCCAAATCGATAATATCAACTGCTGGATTGGTAGGTGATTCCGCGAAAAGAATCTTTGTATTAGGAGTTATGAAACTTTCAATTGTTTCTGGTTTGTTAATGTCGAAATAAGAAGTTTCGATATTCCACTTTGGGAAATAATTCATGAACAACGAATGAGTCGCCCCAAAAACACTACTTGAAGAGACGATATGATCACCCGATTTTAATAATGCAGCCATAGTTGAATACACAGCAGCCATTCCAGAAGCAAAGGCAAAACCTGCTTTGGCACCTTCCATCTTGCACACTTTTTCTACAAACTCATTCGTATTAGGGTTGCTGTAACGGCTATAGATATTTCGGTCTTTTTCTTCGGCAAATGAAGCACGCATGTCCTCAGCATCTTCAAATACAAAACTTGACGTTAAGTACAATGGAACCGAATGTTCTAAATATTGCGTGCGTTCTAATTGGGTACGGATGGCTTCGGTTTCAAAACCAAATTGTTCTTCGTTCATATTCTTTTGTTTAAAGTTTAAGGTTTCAAGTTGTTGGAATTTATAAATCCTAAGCTCATTCCCTTAAACCTATAAATTTTATTTTTAAATTTTA
>CAWURM010000010.1:0-3638 GCA_963924965.1 uncultured Flavobacterium sp. | reverse complement strand
ATTTATCAATCGATCGCTGTTATTTTTAGTGGGTTTGCACCTATCCTGTATGATTTTCCTGAAAAATGGCTCTTGCCTTTTTACTTATTATATAGTATGTTTTTTGCGGTTTGCGTCTACTATTTAGTAAAGTTGTATTTGTTTTATAAACGACTTAATAATATTACTTTAAGAACTAAAGATAGCTTGTACGAAACGTATTTTGATGTGCGTCTTAATATGGAATTGTATAAAACATTTACGTTCGCTCTTAGTCCTTTTGTAGTTCTTTTTTTTGTAGGATTTACTGTTTATTTAGTTTCTACAAAACCAGGAATGCAAATATCAGATTTAAGTAATAGTTTTTTGACTGCTACATTCGTGGTAATCTCCCTAACTATTTTGTTTTTAGGATTAATGGCAGAATGGTGGGTTCAGTATTTCTATGGAAAATATGCCAAAGAGATCAAAAAAGTGATTGACGAGTTAAAAGAAGAATAATAAAAAAACCCATCTTAGCGATGGGTTTTTTACTTTTGTGTCCAAATCTAATGTATCATGAAAATATTTGTAACCGGAATAGGAAAAGCAGTTGTTTAATAGATCAAAGTATTATGTGGATTTTGGCCCACAGATGTCACGGATTAAACGGATTTATACTAATTTGCTAAAAAATAATAAAAATAAAAGATCTGTGACCATCAGTTAGATCCGTATTATCGGTGGTCTACTTGATTAAGGAAATAATTTCATAATTAGTGCTACGTTTTGGCCCACAGATGTCACGGATTAAATGGATTTATACTAATTTGCTAAAAAATAATAAAAATAAAAGATCTGTGACTATCAGTTAGATCCGTATTATCGGTGGGCTACTTGATTAAGGAAATAATTTCATAATTAGTGCTACGTTTTGGCCCACAGATGTCACGGATTAAATGGATTTATACTAATTTGCTAAAAAATAGTAAAAGCAAAAGATCAGCCAGCGTACGTTAGATCCATGGGCTAAATTATTATTGTTTATTTGATTGTATTTTTGTCGAGTTTTGTACTTTAGTTTATGGATTTCTAAACTTAATTCAGATTAGCTATGAGTACATTGTTACACAAGAAAATAACTGATGACATACTAAAAGTGTATTATGATATATACAATCAATTAGGTTATGGTTTTTTGGAAAAAGTATATCAAAATGCTATGTTTTTTGAGTTAAGAAATAAAGGTTATAATGTCAAGGCGCAAAGTCCAATAAAAGTTTATTTGAAAGGACAATTAATAGGAGAATATTATACTGACTTGATAATTGACAATAAAGTAATAATTGAATTGAAAGCATGTGAAGTACTAATGAATGTTCACATTGCGCAATTGATGAATTATTTAAAAGCAACAGATATTGAAGTAGGACTTTTATTGAATTTTGGTGAAGAGCCAGAATTTAAGCGTATTATATATACAAACGATAGAAAAAATAATTTAAAAAATCAGTGATAATCTGTTTAATCAGTTTTATCCGCGGGCTAATGTACTATGAAAATATTTGTAACCGGAATAGGAACCGATGTTGGTAAAACAATAGCGTCATCAATTATTACTGAATCTCTTGAAGCCGATTATTGGAAACCCATCCAAGCGGGAGATTTGGATAACTCAGACAGTCATAAAATACAACGCTACATTAGTAATGATAAAACGTTAATTCACCCAAACAGTTACAAGTTAAACACTCCAGCTAGTCCGCATTATGCTGCGGAACTTGATGGAGTGGTAATAGATTTAAATAAAATAGTGGAGCCGCAAACGAAAAACCATTTGGTTGTTGAAGGAGCAGGTGGTGTGTTTGTTCCCATAAATAATACTGATTGCGTAATTGATTTAATTCGTCCCGATTATAAAGTGATCGTGGTTTCTCGTCATTATTTAGGGAGTATCAACCATACATTATTAACGGTTGAAGCCTTGCAAAATCGTAAAATTAAAGTAGCAGGAATTATTTTTAGTGGCGAAGAAAACAAAGCGACCGAATCGATAATTTTATCCAAAACAGGAATTAAATGTATCGGTAGAATTGAACAAGAACCTTATTTTGATCAAAATGTTATTAAGGATTACGCTGAACAATTTAGAGAAAATCTTTTAGAATTAGATAAAAGAGAATAGAACATAGAAAATAGATTTTATCTTTGTACCTAATTGAGATTAGTTTTTTCTCTATTTTCTTTTCTCTATATTCTCAAAAAATGACATTATCTGAAAGAGACCAAAAACACCTTTGGCATCCGTACACCCAACATAAAACCGCTGCGCTCCCTATTGCTATTAAAAAAGGAGAAGGCGCTTTGCTTTGGGACGAAAACGACAAAGAGTATATCGACGCCATTGCCTCTTGGTGGGTGAACCCTTACGGGCACAGCAATAAATACATAGCGGATGCTATATATAAGCAATTAACTACGCTCGAGCACGTGCTTTTTGGAGGATTCACACATGAGCCCGCTATTGTTTTGGGTGAAAAATTAATCGAAATCTTACCTGATAATCAGCAAAAAGTATTTTTCTCTGACAATGGGTCTACCGCTGTCGAAGTGGCTATCAAAGTAGCTTTGCAGTTCTTTTTTAACAAAGGCGAGAAGCGTACCACAATTATCGCTTTGGAAAATGCTTTTCATGGCGATACATTTGCAGCTATGGCAGCAAGCGGAATCTCATTTTATACTCAAGCTTTTGAGGGAATGTTTATTGATGTCGTTCGTATACCTGCACCCGTAAAAGGAAAAGAGCAAGAAAGTTATGATGCTTTACGAGCGCAAATAAAAAATAATAATTGCGCTGGTTTTATCTTCGAACCCTTGGTTCAAGGAGCTGCCGGAATGGTAATGCATGAGCCAGAAGCGTTAGCAAAGTTGATAGAAATTTGCAATGAAAACCAAGTGCTAACCATAGCCGATGAAGTGATGACAGGTTTTGGAAAAACCGGTAAAACTTTGCTATGGATTATGTTAATGCACAGCCAGACATGATGTGCTTGTCTAAAGCATTAACTGGCGGAACGATACCAATGGCGATTACCACTTTTACTCAGGATATTTTCGATGCTTTTTATGACGAAGATATCAATAAAGCCCTGTTCCATGGTCATACCTTTACGGCAAATCCCACGGGTTGCGCTGCCGCTTTGGCTAGTTTGGAGTTATTAAATACTTCCGAAATGCAAGCTAATTTGGTTCGGGTGAATAAAAATCATTTGGCTTTTCAATCTAAATTAAAGCAGCATCCAAAGGTGGAAACCACACGTGTATTAGGTACTATTTTCGCCCTGGAAATAAAAATCGAGGGCGCTGCCAGTTACTACGGAAGCTTGAGAAACAAACTGTATGACTTTTTTATAGAAAATGGTGTGATTTTAAGACCGGTGGGGAATATCGTTTACATTTTACCACCGTACATCATCACTGATTCCCAATTGCAAAAAGTATATCAAGTAGTCGAGCAGGCACTTGAAATTGTTTAATTTGGAGCTAATCCTGCTATACGTTACAATCTTTCTTCTCTCCTTAAAGAAAGGAGAGAAGAAAGGATTTTCACTACTATCAGGGCTAAAAGAAAATAAGGTTTCAAATTAAAAACAAAATATACCTACCCAAAATGCAATGAA
>CAWURM010000009.1:0-7221 GCA_963924965.1 uncultured Flavobacterium sp. | reverse complement strand
ATGGGTGGTGGTTTTGGTGGCTGCACCATTAACTTAATTAAAAAAGGACATGAAGACCGCATCAAAAAGGAGCTTTCGGCACTTTATCTAAAGACTTTTGAAATAGAATTAAAAATTTATGATGTAAAAATCGGAAATGGTACATCAATTTATTTAGACAATTAGGATGAAAAATTTTGATATTAACGAAGATCCACACAGACGTTATAACCCATTAATTAATGAGTGGGTTTTGGTTTCTCCGCATCGTGCTAAACGTCCTTGGCAAGGGCAAAATGAAATAGTTACCACAGAGTCTTTACCTGAGCATGACCCAACTTGTTATTTATGTGCGGGTAATAGTAGAGCGAATGGAGCGGTAAACCCTGCCTATGAATATGCCTTTGTTTTCGAAAATGATTTTGCGGCTTTAAAGCAAGACGAAATCACTTTTGAGGAGAATATTAAAAGTTCATTTTTTAAAGCACAACCCGAAAGAGGTATTTCTCGTGTCGTTTGTTTTTCACCAAAACACAATTTGACGTTGCCTGAAATGGAAGTGCAAGGAATTGAAAATATTATATATACTTGGCAAAAGGAATATACGGATTTAGGCACTGTTGATTACATCAATCACGTTCAAATATTTGAAAATAAAGGAAGTGTTATGGGATGCAGTAACCCACATCCTCATGGACAAATTTGGGCACAATCCTCATTACCCACAGAAGTAGAGAAAACGCAAAATAATTTAAAAGTCTATTTTGATAAAAATGGAAGCAACCTATTGCAAGATTATTTACAAGAAGAGTTAAAATTACAAGAACGTATTGTAATCGAGAACAATCATTTTGTAGCATTGGTTCCTTTTTGGGCTATTTGGCCTTATGAAACCATAATCATTAGTAAGCGCCATTTGACAAAAATTACTGATTTTACAACTGATGAGGTAACCGGTTTTGCATCCATTTTGAAACAATTAACAATTAAATACGACAATCTTTTTGAAACGTCATTCCCCTATTCTTCTGGAATTCATCAAGCTCCAACTGATGGCGAAGAACATCCAGAATGGCAATTTCACATGCATTTTTATCCGCCATTATTACGTTCTGCAACGGTAAAGAAATTCATGGTTGGTTATGAAATGATGGGAGAATCGCAAAGAGATATTACCCCTGAGAAAAGTGCCGAGATGCTAAAAGAGCAGTCAGATATTCATTATAAAATTACAATATGAAAATACTGGTTACTGGCGGATTAGGATTTATTGGTTCGCACACGGTAGTTGAATTACAAAATGTAGGTTTTGAAGTGGTCATTATTGATAATCTTTCAAACTCTAATGAGGGTGTTCTGAAGGGTATTGTTACAATCACAGGAAAAGCACCTCTTTTTGAGAATTTAGATTTAAGAGAAAAAATAGCAATTCAAGATTTTTTTAAGCGTCATACAGATGTTGTAGGTGTTATTCATTTTGCAGCATCAAAAGCAGTAGGTGAAAGTGTAGGGAATCCTTTATTGTACTATGAAAACAATATTAGTACTTTAATTTACTTACTTCAAGAATTGCAAAACAAGGAAGAATCTCATTTTATTTTTAGTTCGTCTTGTACCGTGTACGGTCAAGCGGACGTTATGCCTATCAATGAAAATGCAGCTATCAAAGCAGCAATGTCTCCTTATGGGAACACCAAGCAAATTGGGGAAGAAATCATCGCCGATGTTACAAAAGTAAGTGGTATAACTGCTATTTTGTTGCGTTATTTTAATCCTATTGGGGCGCATCCATCAATCGAAATTGGTGAATTACCTGTTGGAGTACCGCAAAACTTAGTCCCTTTTATCACACAAACTGGAATGCGTGTAAGAAAAGAACTTTCGGTTTATGGGGATGATTATCCAACTGTTGATGGTACTTGTGTTCGGGATTATATACATGTGGTCGATTTGGCTAAAGCACATGTTATTGCTTTGCAACGATTAGTAAACAAAAATAATTCAGATAAAATAGAAACTTTTAACTTGGGGACGGGAACAGGGAGCTCGGTTTATGAAGTGATTCAAGCATTCGAAAAAGTAAGCAGTCAAAAATTGCCATATACAATTGTTGGTAGAAGAGAAGGTGATGTTGTTTCGGCTTATGCCAATACTGAAAAAGCGAATACCATCCTTGGTTGGAAAAACCAATTTACACTTGAGCAAGCGATAGCAAGCGCTTGGCAATGGGAACAAAAAATTAGAAGCAAAAAATTAAGTTGACTTTGTTTATATTTTTAAACAAATCAAATAAATAGAGAGTAATGGCGGTATTTATAACATTTTAAAAAATAATGCATCATGGTAACAGAATTTGGGATTATAGATTACGCAGTTTTTACTGCATATGCAGTGCTGATTTTAGGGGTAGGATTGTGGGTTTCTCGTGAGAAAGAGGGACATCAAAAAAATGCAGAGGATTATTTTCTTGCTAGTAAATCTTTACCGTGGTGGGCCATTGGTTCTTCGTTAATAGCAGCTAATATTTCTGCGGAACAATTCATAGGAATGTCTGGTTCTGGTTTTGCTTTAGGATTAGCAATTGCGTCCTATGAGTGGATGGCAGCTTTTACGTTGATAATTGTTGGAAAATTTTTTCTTCCTATTTTTATACAAAAGGGAATTTATACGATTCCTGAGTTTGTAGAAAAGCGATTTTCAACAAATCTTAAAACTATTTTAGCTGTTTTTTGGATTGCTTTGTATGTTTTTGTAAACCTGACCACCGTTTTGTATTTAGGGGGATTAGCGATTGAAACGATTTTGGGGATCGATATGATGTATGCTATTATTGGGCTTGCTCTTTTTTCGGCAGCATATTCTTTATATGGAGGACTATCTGCCGTGGCTTGGACGGATGTTATTCAAGTAATATTTTTGGTGTTAGGTGGTTTAATTACAACCTATTTAGCATTAAATACGGTGTCGGATGGTGCTGGAATGTGGGAAGGAATAAAAAAGGTCTACCAAGCCGCTCCAGATCGGTTTGTGATGATACTGGACAAATCCAATCCTGAATACATGAACCTACCGGGTATTGGTGTTTTGGTGGGCGGCCTTTGGGTAGCAAATATTTACTATTGGGGGTTCAATCAGTATATTATTCAAAGAACACTTGCCGCTAAATCATTAGCAGAAGCGCAAAAAGGAATTCTCTTAGCAGCATTTTTAAAAATGTTAATTCCTTTTATTGTTGTAATACCCGGGATTGCAGCTTATGTTATGGTAAATGATCCTGAAATTATGACTAGATTAGGTGCTTCTGCAATGGAGAATTTACCCGGACTAGGTACCGCGGACCGCGCTTATCCTTGGTTATTACATTTTTTACCTGCGGGATTAAAAGGTTTAGCATTTGCGGCATTAACAGCAGCTATAGTGTCTTCATTGGCCTCGATGCTAAACTCGACTTCCACCATTTTTACTATGGATATTTATAAGCAATATATTAATCCCAAAGCGACAGATAAAACAACAGTAAATGTGGGCCGAATATCCGGAGGAGTCGCTTTATTAATTGCTGTAATCATGGCGCCACTATTGGGAGGGATTGATCAAGCATTTCAATTTATTCAAGAATACACTGGTGTAGTGAGCCCAGGTATTTTGGCAGTATTTGTGCTTGGGTTATTTTGGAAAAAAACAACGAATAAAGCTGCGATTTGGGGCGCATTACTTTCGATTCCTATTGCAATGTTTTTTAAAGTAGGTCCAAAAGCATGGGCCGCTGATACTAGCTTTGCTTCTTTTTTTCCTACCTTACCTTGGATGGATCAAATGGGTTATACCGCTATTTTGACTATGGTGCTAATTATTGGGATCAGCTTGTTTCAAAACAAAGGAGATAATGATGCTAAAGGAATTCCATTGACCAAAGAGTTATTTAAAACGAGTCCACTTTTTAACATCTGTTCCTTTGCAACATTGTTAGTTTTAGTAGTGGTTTACGCTGTTTTTTGGAAATAAAAATTAGTTGAAAATAAAAAAGATATGAATTTAATTCGGTTTAAATTCATATCTTTTTTATTTAATGGTGTTATATAGTAATTCGTAATTTGGCTTTAATTTCAGGAGCTATTCCTGCTATTCGCTATATCCACAGTAAAAAAACTGTGGGATGCCGCTGCTATCAGGGCTAGGGAATTGTGCACTTTACCTATTTACTCTAAAATAGTTCTTAATTCTTGACGGTATTGATAAGCACTTTTTCCACTGAACTCTTTAAACGATTTGTTAAAATGGCCTAAATTGTTAAATCCACTTTCAGCACAAACTTCAGTGATGCTGATTTGTTTTTCGGCTAGTAATTTGGAAGCGTGTACTAATCGATAATCATTAACAAATTTTGTAAACGTTTTATTGGTTATCTTTTTAAAATACCGGCAAAAAGAGGGGGCGGTCATAAAAACAAGTGCTGCGATTTCGTCGAGGCTGATGTTTTCCTGAAAATGATCCTTCACAAAATTATAAACCACATTCATCCGGTCATTATCTTGCATTTGCATTTCCATAGCAAAACCTTCCGCATTCAAAATCACACTTTCTTGTGACAACTCTAATTCATTTAAAATTGATAACATACTTAAGAGTCGTTCTAATTGGGATTGTCCATCAAGCGCTTCTATTCGTTCTCCTATTATTTTTTTAGTTTGCCCATTAAATGATATTCCTTTTTTGGCTTGACTGAATAAGTTTTTGATATTCGCCATTTCTGATATTTCAAAAAAGCCATTCCCTAGAAAATCGGGTTTCATTTGGATCACAGTTTCTTTTTTATTTCCTGTCGCTTCATCGGTAAAGCCACAATGGGGCAAGTTGCTACCTATCAGGATTAAATCGCCATCATTATAATAGGACACATGACTGCCCACTTGTCTTTTACCAGAACCACCATTAATATATACTAGTTCTATTTCGGGATGATAATGCCAGTGGCCTGTATGAATGTTTGCGTTTTGTTCGTGTTTAGAAATGGAAAAGGAACTTCCAAATGAAGGGACTATGATTTCTAAGTTGGGGAGTATAGGTCTCATATTCTGTTTATTGATTGCTGCTGCAAATTTACGGAACATTGCGGAATTGTTAGGTTTTTTAACCTTTATCGATTTCGTAAAAGGTAAAATAGCGTACAATCATGAAAATTTTGCATTATATTCAACACGATGAGGACTGTATCTTTGTAAAAGTTAAAAGGATTATAAATCTAAAAACTTTAATTATGAAAAAGATTTTAAAATTTGGTTTAGTATTGGTCTTAGTGTTAACAGCTATGAATGTACAAGCCGCAGAGGTGGATTTTGCGCTAAATGTGAAAAAAGGGCAAGGAAAGATGGTGACTTTTGTTTTAGACAAGATGGATAATATTGAATTGTCTATTTATGATGTGAACAAAGTGTTGATTCACTCAGAAAAGGTTAAGTTAAAAGGAAGTATTAACAGAACATATGATTTGAACAGTTTGCCAGATGGCACTTATTTTCTAGAAGCAGAATCTGAGTTGAAAATAGCGAGATATAAAATAGCTGTCGTTGGAGAAACAGCTACTTTAGAGGAAGCTGCAGTATCTGTAGTTTACAAACCTGTATTTATAAACGATAATGGATTGGTTTCGTTGAGTGTTTTTAATAATGAGAAAAAACCTGTTACGATTAAAATTTACAATGAAGACGAAGTTGAATTGTTCAATGAAACAACTAGCGAAGAGTATGTTGGAAAGTTTTTTGATATTAAAATGTTTCCAAATGACAAGTTTACTTTTGAGGTGTCTTATGGGAATAACATTTTGGTAAAACGGTTTCAGCGAAAGAATAGATAAATTATTTTTTAGATAAGAAGCAGCTCAATTACTTGAGCTGCTTTTTTTTGTTACACCTTAGCTGTAATTTGATCCATCACCCAGCTAGTATGTGCGGCTGTTTTACCATTTGAAGGGTGTGGAGTATTTCCTAATAGTTGTTCTTTAATTGCTTGTACATGATTGAATTGTACGTTTTCTGGATGCTCGATAAAGAGCTCTGATTTTCCATCTTCAGTTGAAAGTGTTATGGGATGTTCGTCAAAAATAGAAAATTCAATTTTACCTGTACTTCCATAGATGGTCACCTTATCTTCTCTAGTGAAACACCCAAAGTTCCAGCTTCCTGATCCAGTTATTCCCTTTTCATGAAGCCAGCAAGCCGTAGTAGCATCTTTGGCTGAATACAACCCTTGTTGGTTAAGGCTAATTCCTGAAGCTTCTTTAATGTCTCCTAATAGATACGTGAACAAATCCAAGCCATGACTCGCTAAGTCATTAAAATAACCGGCAGTAGCCACTTTTGAATCGGTACGCCAGTTATAATCTGCTGATAGATCTTGTTCAGATGCGGGTTTGCTCAGGTGCCAAGTGATATGTCTGACTTCGCCAATGCTGTTTGTGTCTAGCCAGTCTTTTATTTGTACAAAGCGGGGTAAAGTTCTTCTGTAGTAAGCAACAAAAAGCGGAAGGTCTTTATCTCTAAAAGCTTCATATACGGCATTGCTGTCTTCGTAGCTTGGAGTTAATGGTTTTTCGATACAACATATTTTACCTGCTTCGGCTACTTTTAGTCCGTATAATTTATGGGTATCAGGCGGAGTAGCAATATAAATGGCGTCAATTTCAGGATCGTTGATCAATGTATCTGCGTCAGTATAATATTTTTTTATTCCGTGTCTTTTAGCGTAATCTTGTGCTTTGTCTTCGTCTCTTCGCATCACTGCGGCGATCTCAAATCCGGATGTTTTTTGATAAGCGGGTCCGCTTTTTTTCTCGGTGACATTACCACAACCTAATATTCCCCAACGGACAGTAGCTGTTTCTTTATTTATATCGGACATCGTATTTTTTAATTAGTTTTTGACGCCCAATACTTTTTATAAAGGGCTAAATTAAAAATAAGAGACTGTTTTAAATCTAATTAGAAACAGCCTCTAGTGTTTATTTGACATTCATTCATTTGAATTTATTCTACATACAGCTTTAATAACAAATCTACTAGTGATAGTCCAATGATGATTAGGAAAAAGCCGCCAATATAGTAGTAAAGAATTTTCTTTTGTTCTTTAGACGTTTTGTTGCTTTTTATTCTTTTTGAATGCCTTTTCCGTTGCATAAATGAGCTTTTAAAACGCTAAATTTTTGGTGCTAAGCTAAATTTTAGTAAAGCAACAAAAAAGGATTAG
>CAWURM010000008.1:0-33267 GCA_963924965.1 uncultured Flavobacterium sp. | reverse complement strand
CGATTTGGCTAATATCAATTCTTGCTCCTTTATTGCCACACAAGATTTAGGTAAAAAAAATCCCAACAACTCTTTCGAGGTATTGGGACGTTTTGATAATTCAGATATTCGTGGCTGTAATTTGATGGTTTTGTAAAAGTTGATTTGGTTATTTGTTCAATCGGTTAATCGAATAAACAGTTAAACAATCCTTACCACAAAATAATTTTTCTTTCCACTTTGCAACAATACAAATTGATCGTTGATCAAGTCTTTTGACGAAAGAATAAAATCTTCTTTTACTTTCTCTTTATTCACCGAAATAGAATTAGCAGTCAATGCTCTTCTAGCTTCTCCATTCGATTTAAAAAAACCCGTTTTATCATTCAAAACAGCAATAATATCAATTCCTGCTTCCATTTCATTTCTAGCGATTTCCGCTTGAGGCACTCCATCAAAAACTTCTAAGAAAGTTGCTTCGTCTAATTCTTTTAAATCATCTGCTGTAGCATTTCCAAAAAGGATGTTAGATGCTTTATTTGCTTTTTCAAGCTCCGCTGCAGAATGTACAAAAACAGTCAACTCCTCTGCTAATTTTCGTTGCAAAACTCTTAAATGCGGTGCCGTTTTATGCTCTTCAATTAAGGCATCAATAGTCTCTTTATCTAAGAAAGTAAATATTTTAATATATTTTTCGGCATCCACATCTGTCGTGTTCAACCAAAATTGGTAAAACTTATATACTGAGGTTTTATCGGCTGTCAACCATACATTTCCCCCTTCTGATTTTCCAAATTTAGACCCATCTGCCTTGGTAATTAAAGGGCAAGTCATCGCATACGCTTTGGCTTCTTCACCTACATTCATTCGACGCACTAATTCGGTTCCCGTTGTGATATTTCCCCATTGGTCAGAACCTCCCATTTGCAACAAACAATTGTATTCTTTATGTAAATGGTAAAAATCGTATCCTTGAATCAACTGGTATGTAAACTCCGTAAATGACATTCCTTCACCTTCTCCTGCTAATCTTTTCTTTACAGAATCCTTAGCCATCATATAATTTACAGTAATTCTTTTACCCACATCGCGAGCAAAATTAATAAACGACAAATCCTTCATCCAGTCGTAATTATTTACCAATACTGCAGCATTTTCATCTGATGAATTAAAATCTAAAAAACGAGATAAAACTCCTTTTATTCCTTCTACATTATGATTTAATGTCGCTTCGTCTAATAAGTTTCTTTCATCAGATTTACCAGATGGATCTCCAATCATACCCGTTGCACCTCCCACTAAAGCAATGGGCTTATGTCCAAAATTTTTAAGGTGAACCAAAAGAATTATTGGCACCAAGCTCCCTATATGCAATGAATCTGATGTAGGGTCAAAACCTATATAAGTAGTTGTCATTTCTTTCAAAAGTTGCTCTTCGGTTCCAGGCATGATGTCGTGCACTAATCCACGCCATTGTAATTCGGAAATAATATTTTTCATTTTCTAAAAATCAATTTTCACAAAGATAGTTTTAATTGCATAATTTGAAAATCAATCGGTCTAAAAATCAAACAATCTAATTATCTTTACAAAATGGTATTAGTAACAGGAGGAACAGGGTTAGTAGGAGCGCATTTATTGCTTCATTTGATTGAATCTGCAAGTACAGACAATACAAAAATTCGCGCAACTTACCGTGAATTAAAAAACATTCAAAAAACAAAATTACTATTTGAAAATTATCAAAAATTACCTTTATTTGATGCTATCGAATGGGTACAAGCTGATATCATTGACGTTCCTTCCTTAGAAAAAGCTTTTATGGAAATTGACTATGTGTATCATTGTGCAGCCGTAATTTCTTTTGACCCAAAAGACGAAAATCACTTACGGAAAACAAATATTGAAGGAACCGCAAATATTGTTAATTTATGTCTAGTTCATAAAGTAAAAAAACTATGCTATGTAAGTTCCACCTCAGCACTTGGTGACTTGAGCGGAAACGAAAGTATAATCAACGAGGAAACAGAATGGAATCCTGAAAAACCACATAGCGACTATGCCATTTCTAAATATGGTGCCGAAATGGAAATTTGGCGTGGACAGCAAGAGGGATTAGATGTTGTTGTGGTAAATCCTGGTGTCATAATTGGACCCGGATTTTTAGACCAAGGAAGTGGTGAACTTTTTACAAAAGTAAAAAAAGGTTTGCGATTCTATACGCTAGGAACTACAGGATTTATTGCTGTCAGCGATGTTGTAATCATCATGGTGAAACTGATGAAAAGTGAAATAGTAAACCAGCGCTTCATTCTAATTTCTCAAAATATAGTTTTTAGAGATATTTTCCACATGATTGCAGATGCGTTAAAGGTCAAGCGACCTAAATACCACGCCACCCCTTTACTAATGCGCTTTTTATGGCGATTTGACTTAATTTTTTCCCTACTTTCGAAACGAAATAGACAAATTACAAAAGCTACTGCAAAAGCATCTTATTCTACCCACCAGTATTCAAACGAAAAAATTGAAGCGACCTTAGCATACTCCTTTTTAAACCTAAAAGAATATATTAATTCGACAGCCTATTTATTTTAAAATCAATTGCTGATTCTTAACGTATCCCTTCTTGTCAAATTAGTCTCAACCTCTTTTATTTGTCCTTTTTTAGACAAAGGATTCTTGAGTTTTTTTAAAGAATCTAATTTTTTTGTGTTTTTAATTTCGACCTTAACTAAGGAATCGACAATCACTTTTCTGCTGTCAATTCTTTTAATTACTTGATCAAACATCTCTTTATATTCGGTATAATTCGATGCATAATACACATTACTTTGAGCAAATTGAAGACTGTCAATTTTATATTTTTTATAAATATAGTCTGGCGCATTAATTTTATGCTTCTCTAAAGTGGCCGGATTTTGATATTTCAGTGCTTCTAAAAGAGCCACGTCATACATAATATTAATCATTTTCGCCTTTTCAATTAGTCGATTTGGCTGATTAACCGCTTCCTCCTTACAACTTAGGAATAGAATTATAATTAATAAAATTGACAGTATTTTTTTCATCTATCTTTTCGTTTAACGATCAAACAACAATCTTTTTCCTGCACGAATTTCTTTCACTTTAAAAGCAGCATAGACTAATTTTCCATTAACTAAAGTGTGCGTCACTCTCGATTTAAAAGTAAATCCCATAAAAGGAGACCACCCACATTTCGCCAAGACATTTTCTTTCTTTACACTCCAAGGTAAACCTGCATTTACAATTACTAAATCAGCATAATAACCTTCCTTTATAAAACCTCGTTTTTCAATTTTGAAAAGTTTAGCGGGATTATGACACATTTTCTCCACGATTTTCTCCACGCTTATTTTTCCTTGATGAAAAGCTTCAAACATAGCCACAACAGCATGCTGCACTAAGGGTCCTCCTGATGGCGCCTTTAAGTAAGGTTGTTGCTTTTCTTCTAGTGTATGTGGTGCGTGATCAGTCGCAATTACATCAATTCTATCATCTAATAAAGCTTCCCAAAGTGCATCTCTATCTTTTTCTGTTTTAACAGCAGGGTTCCATTTAATTAAATTGCCTTTGGTAGCATAATCGTCATTGGTAAACCATAAATGATGAATACAAACCTCAGCAGTAATTTTCTTTTCTTCTAATGGGATTTTATTGGTAAATAATTCCATCTCTTTGGCAGTAGAAAGGTGAAATATATGCAAACGCGCGCCTGTTTTCTTAGCTAAAGCTACCGCTTTAGAAGAAGATATATAGCAAGCCTCTTCTGAACGAATCAGATGGTGAGCTGTTACAGGAACATCTTCCCCGTATTCCGCTACGTATTTTTCTAAATTTGCCTTAATTGTCCCCTCATCTTCACAATGAACTGCGATAAGCAATGGAGTACTAGAGAATATTTTTTCTAGAGTAACTTCATTATCTACTAACATGTTCCCCGTTGAGGAACCCAAAAATATTTTTATTCCCGCTACATTCTTAGGATTTGTTTTTAAAACTTCTTCCAAATTATCATTGGTAGCTCCCATCATAAACGAATAATTCGCATATGATTTCTCAGCAGCTATCTGATATTTTTGTTCTAAAATTTCTTGTGTAACCGCATTAGGTACCGTATTAGGCTGTTCAATAAAAGAGGTGATTCCACCTGCAACAGCAGCTCTAGACTCTGATTCAATATCCCCTTTGTGCGTTAATCCTGGCTCTCTAAAATGTACTTGGTCATCAATAGCTCCCGGCATCAAATAGTTGCCCTCTGCATCGATTATCATATAATCTGATGACTTTGCACTTATACTTTCTGAAATTTCAACAATTAATTCATTCTCAATTAAAACATCGCCTTCAAAAATTACTCCCTCATTTACTATTTTCGCATTCTTTATTAAAACCCTTTTCATCGTTTTTTTCTTATAAACTATTAACTAATTTTTTTAATCTCAGAGAAATCACCCCAAAAACAGCTTCCACAATAATGCCATTGCTCATTTTTGATTCTCCTTTGGTTCGATCCGTAAATATAATGGGTACTTCGACTATATTGAATTTTTTACAAAAAGTACGGTATTTCATTTCAATTTGAAAAGCATAACCCACAAATCGTATTTTATTAAGATTAATACCTTCCAGCACTTCTCTTTTATAACATACAAATCCCGCAGTGGCATCGTGAATTTTCATTCCTGTTATCATTTGCACATATACAGAAGCAAAATAAGACATTAAGACACGGTTTAAAGGCCAGTTGACTACATTTACACCTGTAACATAGCGAGAGCCTATAGCCAAATGAGCATTTCCAAAATGACAAGCATTGTATAATTTTTCTAAATCATTTGGGTTGTGTGAAAAATCAGCATCCATTTCAAAAATAAAATCATACTTTCTTTCCATTGCCCATCTAAACCCATGAACATAGGCAGTACCTAAACCTGATTTCTTTTTTCTATTTTCTAAAAATAACCGCCCAGCAAACTCCTTTTGTAGCATCACCACTTTGTCTGCGGTGTGATCAGGAGAATTATCATCAACAATAAGAATATGAAAAGGCTTGTGTTGTGAAAGCACCGATCTGATAATGCTTTCGATATTTTCAATTTCGTTATAGGTAGGAATTATAACAATACAATCGTTCATATATCTCGTAATTTCACCGCAAAAGTAACGTTTTTATGCGATTTGATTCATAATAAAATTATAATAAAAAGATTGATATAAAAAATTAGTAATTTTGTCACACTATGATTGAACACGTACTTCATCCAAGGATAGCAGAAAACAAGGACTGGGCCACCGCTTTGTTTGTCTTAGCATTTGCAATAATTGCCTTAACCAAATCAGTTTATGGAAATCGATTTGAAGATTTCATGAACCTACTATTCTCTGATAAATACTCCAAAGTATACAGAGATAGCAGTAATATCAGCAGTACTTTTACTGTTTCATTATTCATAGTCCAAGTAATTTCATTTGCCTTTTTTATACAAATTACGTTAAGTATTTTTGGTCATACCTCTAAGACAGATTGGCTGCTATATATTCAAATTTTTACGTTTTTAGTTTTCTTTATTTTAGCGAAATATTTAATCGAAAAAATCATTGCTACTGCATTTAATATCGAAGAGTTTGTAGAACAATTTAATTTGCAAAAAGTTACTTATCGAACCTATATAGGGCTAATTATCCTTCCAGTGAGTGTTGTTTTGTTTTATTACGACACAATTTCTAGAAATATATTGCTATTTTCAATTGTTATCGTGTTGGTTTTTAATGTACTAGCATATTTGATTTCAATAAAAAATTATCAAAATATAATATTCGGTAAGTTGTTTTATTTTATTTTATATCTTTGCACTCTCGAAATAGCCCCTTATTTTTTTATGTATTATTACTATACTAAAGGGGGCGCTTAGAAAAAGTTAATATATGAAAGTGAAAACAATTTTGGTGTCACAACCTGAGCCCAAAGTAGAGAACTCTCCTTACTTTGAACTCCAACAGAAGCATAAAGTTAAAATTGATTTCAGACCTTTTATTCACATAGAAGGCGTTAATGCAAAAGAGATTAGACTTCAAAAAATTGATCTCAACCATTATACTGCAATTATCTTGACGAGTAGAAATGCTGTTGACCATTTTTTTAGAGTTGCTGACGAAATGCGATATAAGGTACCTGAAGGATTAAAATATTTTTGTCAATCAGAAGCAGTTGCTTTTTACCTACAAAAATATGTGGTTTACCGAAAAAGGAAAATCTACGTTGGACCTAAAGATTTTGCCGATTTATCACCACTGATAAAAAAATATAAAGACGAAAAATTTTTATTGCCCGCTTCAGATCAATTGAATGCTGATGCTCCTATTACCTTAAATAATTTAAAAGTAGACTGGACACAAGCTATTTTTTACAAAACGGTAATGAGTGACTTATCTGATCTTGCTGATGTTTATTATGACATCTTGGCTTTTTTCAGCCCAACGGGAATTAAATCATTATATAAAAACTTTCCAAGTTTCGAGCAAAACAATACCCGAATTGCTGTTTTTGGTAGTACCACTCAAAAAGAAGCGTTAGATCACGGATTAAGAATTGATATTCTTGCTCCTACACCTGATACTCCTTCGATGACCATGGCACTAGAGAAATACATCATTGAAGCCAATAAAGGAAAATAAGATACTTTTATTTTACATACTACAAAAAGCCGCAAACATTGCGGCTTTTTTGCGTTTTAAATTTTAAATTAAAACTGCAACAACACGAAACATAGTCTTTTTTTATTTAAATTTGATTTACAATTATAACTAAAAATGACTTTTTGATTATAAAAACAAACTTATGAAAATCAATTCACTTCAAGTAGAAATAGACGGAATCGATAAAGAAATTCTTAGAGACTTAATGAACGATGCCCGTAAACCCATTCTACAAATCGCAAATAAAATTGGTATTTCTGGCGCAGCTATTCATCAACGATTACGAAAACTAGAGCAGTCAGGCGTAATCTCTGGTTCAAAATTCACGGTAGACCACAAAGTGCTTGGGTACAACACTATGGCTTTCGTTGGGATTTATCTTGATAAAGCAGCTCGAAATCCGGAAGCCGTAAAAGACTTGAAAAAAATTCCTGAAGTACTAGAATGCCATTACACCACTGGAAATTGGTCCATATTAATTAAAATAATATGCCGAGACAATGAGCATTTAATGCAATTACTCAATACTAAAATCCAAGCTATCGAAGGAGTTTCAAGAACAGAAACCTTTATTTCCCTTGACCAACAAATCGATAGACAAATTCAACTTTAAATTATAAACAAAAAAAATCTGCCTTGTTTCACTAACAAGGCAGATTCAATATTTAAATCAAAATGATTAGTCTCTTCTACTTCCTCCCATATAAATGGACACATAGTACAACAAAGTAGCAATGGAACCTAAAGCTGCCACTACATAGGTTCTGGCGGCCCATTTAAGAGCATCTTTGGCACCAGCTTGTTCTTGCTGTGTAAGCATTCTTTTGCTCTCTAGCCATGCCAATGCGCGATTACTCGCATCATATTCAACAGGCAAAGTTACAATAGAAAAAACAGTTGTAGCTGCAAACAGTACAATCCCGAATAATAATAGTCCCGGAAACGTTTTTAGCATTAAAATTCCACCTAGTAAAATCCACTGCATATAGCTAGAGGCAACATTGACAAAGGGAACCAATTTAGAACGCATAGTCAACCACTCGTACCCAACGGCATGTTGGACTGCGTGACCACATTCGTGAGCAGCAACGGCAGCAGCAGCGGCATTGCGTTGATTGTAAACGGCTTCACTAAGATTAACGGTTTTATCCATAGGGTTGTAATGATCCGTCAATCTTCCAGCTACTGATATTACGCGCACATCACGAATCCCGTTATCAGCTAGCATTTTTTCCGCAATCTCAGCACCTGACATTCCGTTTTGTAAATGCAATTTAGAATACTGTTCAAATTTACTCTGTAGTCTTGAACTTACTAACCAGCTGAAAAGCATAATCGCTCCCGCAAGAATTAAATAACCCATTCCCATATTTTTGTGTTTTAGTTTTTTTATTAATCTACTACTGAAATAGCAAAATTTGAACCAAATTTAAAGAATGTCAATTTGACATTAGTTAAATAAAATCTAAATAAAAAATCCAAATTCCAGCAGTTGCGGAATTTGGATTTAAATATACGATTGACTTGTGAGTCAATTACCCCACCAAATTGATTATTTTTCCTGGAACAATAATCACCTTGTTAGGCGTTCTTCCTTCTAATTGTTTGATTGTTCTTTCATCTTTCATTACAATCTCCTCGATTTGCTCTTTGGTTAAATCCAATGGCAAAACGATGGTGAAACGCATTTTTCCATTGAAAGAAACCGGATATTCTTTTTCCGATTCAACTAAATGTTTCGGTTCAAATACCGGAAAAGGAACAGTAGCTATAGAACCTTTATTTCCTAATAACGACCATAATTCCTCAGCAATATGCGGTGCATAGGGTGAAATTACAACTGCTAATGGTTCCAGAATGGCACGAGAATGGCAACCTTGAGTTGATAATTCATTCACACAAATCATAAACTGAGAAACCGAGGTGTTGAATGAGAAATTCTCAATATCCTCTGCTACTTTTTTGATGGTTTTATGTAACGTTTTTAAGTTGTCTTTGGTTGGTACTTCATCCGTAACAATCATTGTATATTCATCAAAATACAAACGACAAAGTTTTTTCAAGAAACCAAAAACTCCCGAAATACCAGCTGTATTCCAAGGTTTTGCTTGCTCTAATGGCCCTAAGAACATTTCGTATAAACGTAAGGTATCTGCTCCGTATTCATTACAAATATCATCTGGAGTCACGACATTGTATTTCGATTTCGACATTTTCTCTACTTCGCGACCTACAATATACTTACCGTTTTCATCACAAATAAATTCAGCCTCTTTATAATCTTCTCTCCATGCTTTGAATTTTTCAATATCTAATTCGTCTGATGCATTAACCATTGAAACATCAGCGTGAATAGGCTGTACCGCTTGTCCTTCAATTTTATTTTTAGAAACAAATTTATTCGTTCCTTCTACTCTATACACAAAAGCACTTGTCCCCAAAATCATTCCCTGATTAATCAGTTTTTTGAATGGTTCCTCCGTAGGTGCAAAACCTTTGTCTTTCAGAAATTTATTCCAAAAACGAGAATATAATAAATGTCCCGTTGCATGTTCACTACCGCCAATATACAAATCGACACTTTCCCAGTAAGCCAAAGCTTCTTTGCTTGCAAACTCCTTTTCATTGTGCGCATCCATATAACGCATCCAGTAAAACGAACTTCCCGCCCAACCAGGCATGGTATTCAATTCTAATGGAAAAATAGTTTTGTTCTCGACTGCGCTCGAACTGACAACTTTGTTATTTACACTATCCCAAGCCCAAACTAGCGCATTCCCTAAAGGAGGCAATCCATCTTCGGTAGGTAAATACTTCTCTACTTCTGGTAAAACAATTGGTAAGTGTTGTGCATCAATCATTTGTGGCAAGCCATTCACATAATACACTGGAAATGGTTCTCCCCAATAACGTTGACGTGAGAAAACAGCATCACGCAAACGGTAATTGATTTTTCCAAAACCTTGATTTAACTTTTCTAAGGCTTCAATAACTTTCTTAGTTCCTTCTTTATATCCTAATCCGTTTAAGAAATCAGAATCAACTAATTGGAAACCTTCTTTAGATCCAAATGCAGCTTCAGAAATATCTTTATCAAAAATATTCTTGATGGCTAGCATTCCTTCTTGACCTTTAAAGAAATTGGCAAAAGCATAATCCCGCTCATCCCCACAAGGAACCGCCATTACAGCACCAGTTCCATATCCTGCAAGGACATAATCTCCAATCCATACCGGAATCGCTTCCTTAGTAAAAGGATGCTCCGCATACGCACCCGTAAAAACCCCTGATATGGTTTTTACATCTGCCATACGCTCTCTTTCGGAACGTTTTGACGATGCTAAAATATACTCGTTTACTTGAGCTGCGTATTCTGGAGTTGTGATTTCTTGAACTAAAGGATGCTCTGGCGCCAATGTCATAAAAGTTACCCCGAAGATGGTATCAGGACGTGTAGTAAAAACATCTATATATCGTTGCTCACTTTCGGCTTTTGACTTTTGACTTTCGACTTTAAAAGAAACCATCGCACCTATTGATTTTCCTATCCAGTTGCGTTGACTTTCTTTGATGCTTTCGCTCCAATCGATATCGTTCAATCCTTGTAACAAACGCTCTGCATAAGCCGAAATGCGCATGCTCCATTGTGTCATTTTTTTACGAACCACGGTAAATCCGCCGCGTTCCGAAACTCCATTTACAATTTCGTCATTGGCTAACACCGTCCCTAATCCCGGACACCAGTTGACTTCTGTCTCTGCTAAATAAGTCAATCGGTATTGCAACAAGATTTTTTCCTGCGTTTCTTTTGCGAAAGCGTTCCATTCACTGGAAGAAAAAGAGTCAATAGTGTCATCACATACAGCTTTGACAGTTGTATTTCCTTCTTTTTCGAAAATAGCAACCAAAGTCGAAATGTCTTCTGCTTTATCCGATTCTTTATTATACCAAGAATTGAATAATTGGATGAAAATCCATTGCGTATGTTTGTAATAATCCGGATTCGAAGTACGCACTTCACGACTCCAATCAAATGAAAACCCTATTTTGTCTAATTGTTTTCTGTAGCCTGCAATTTTGTTTCCTTCTTTATCCACACCTCCATCAATATTAACACTAGTCGTGTCCTCAGGACGTTGACCGGTTTGAATGGCGTATTGTTCCGCTGGCAATCCAAAACTGTCATAGCCCATTGGGTGCAATACATTATAGCCTTGATGCCTTTTGTATCTTGAATACACATCCGAAGCAATATATCCTAACGGGTGTCCTACATGTAGTCCAGCACCAGAAGGGTAAGGAAACATGTCTAAAACATAATGTTTTGGTTTTTCAGAATTGTTTGACGCGGCAAAAGTTTGATTTTCTGCCCAATATTTTTGCCATTTGGCTTCTATTTCGTTCGGATTGTATTTCATTTAGCTAACAAAGTTACAAAGTGACAAAGTTTCTAAGGCTTTCACTCCTGAATTATAAAGCGGCAAATTTACGTTTATTGTACGAAAGTTGAAACTTTGGACGTTATTAACTTCAAATAAAGAAATTCTTTATTATTTTTACCCCATAATTAAAGTAAACTATGAGTTCTTCATTTGATAAATTTCAAAAACGCAGGTTAATTTCCTCTTATTTTTCGGTAGTGCTAAGTGTATTCTTGGTTTTATTTCTATTGGGGATTTTAGGATTGTTCATTATAAATTCTCAAAAATTAGCCAATGATTTTAAAGAAAAAATCGCCATGACGGTCTTCTTTAAAAACGAAGCTAATGATAGTATTCTAAAATCTTTTGGAGGCGAATTAAAAAAAGCGCCTTATGCAAAAACAACTGTTTATGTAACCAAAGAACAAGCAGCCAAACAACATACTGATATTATTGGCGAGGATTTCATGACTTTCCTTGGCGAAAACCCATTGCAAAACTCATACGACATTCACCTGAAAGCTGATTATGTAGAAAAAGATAGCATTGCAAAAATCGAAGCCAAACTGCGTAAAAACCCTATGATTAGTGATATTGTTTACGATAAGCAATTGGTCAACTTAGTAAATGACAATATTAAAAAAGTAAGTATGTGGATTTTAATAATCAGCGGCTTCTTGACTTTTATTGCTGTTTTACTAATCAATAGTTCGCTACGACTTTCCATTCATTCGAATCGTTTTATCATTAAAACCATGCAAATGGTAGGAGCTACCAAATCATTTATTAGAAAACCATTTGTCATGCGAAGCATTAAACTGGGTATGATAGGCGCTGTACTGGCAATTTTTGCTTTAATAGGGGTTTTAATTTATGTAGAAACTAGTTTTCCTGACCTTGGCATCTTGGAAAACAAAGGACTAATTGGTCTTGTACTTATAGGAGTTTTAGGAATTGGTATTTTAATTACTTGGTTAAGCACACATTTTGCAACACAACGTTTCTTAAACCTAAGAACAGACGACCTTTATTAATTTTAGGATAAAATCTATTTTTCACACACGATATGAAAGACAATCAAAACAAACACGAATTTCTTTTTGATAAAATAAATTATAAAATTCTATTGATCGGAATTGGAGTGATTGCACTTGGATTCATCCTAATGTCCGGTGGTGGAAGTGATGACCCTAATGTATATAGCGACGCAATTTTTGATTTTAGAAGAATTCGTTTGGCTCCAACCACCGTTTTAATTGGTTTTGGAATTACGGTTTATGCCATTTTAAAAAATCCAAAAAAAGCATAAATGAACACATTACAGGCTATTGTTCTGGCAATAATTGAAGGAATTACCGAGTTTTTACCAGTTTCTTCTACAGGACACATGATTATCGCTTCGTCTTTTTTTGGCATTGCTCAGGAAGATTTTACTAAACTTTTTACTATTGTAATTCAATTAGGAGCCATCCTTTCGGTGGTTGTTTTATATTTCAAGCGTTTCTTTCAAACTTTTGATTTTTACTTTAAATTATTAGTAGCCTTTATTCCTGCTGTTGTTTTAGGCTTACTCTTAAGCGACAAAATCGACGAATTGCTAGAAAGTCCATTAACTGTTGCGATCTCTTTATTGGCAGGAGGAATTATCCTTTTAAAAGTAGACGACTGGTTCAACCATTCAGAGGAAACAAAAATCACCTATCTACAAGCATTCAAAATTGGTTTGTTTCAATGTTTGGCCATGGTACCGGGAGTTTCACGCTCGGGCGCAAGTATTGTAGGAGGTATGTCTCAAAAACTCGCACGTACATCAGCCGCTGAATTTTCATTTTTTCTTGCCGTTCCTACCATGTTAGGGGCTACTGTCAAAAAATGTTACGATTACTATAAAGAAGGTTTTGTATTGAATCACGATCAAATTAATTTACTAATTATTGGAAATGTAATTGCATTCATTGTAGCGCTCTTAGCCATCAAAAGCTTTATTGGATTTTTAAGTAAAAAAGGATTCAAAGTATTTGGGTATTATCGAATAGCCGCTGGAATTATTTTATTGATTATCCATTATTTCATCCATCCCTTGACAATTATTTAATGACTGAAGAAGACTACTTAAACGGACAAATTTTATTGATTGACAAACCCTTGAAATGGAGTTCCTTTCAAGCTGTGAATAAATTAAAATATGCCTTAATCAACAAAAAAGGTCTTCCTAAGAAATTTAAAATTGGCCATGCGGGAACCTTAGATCCTTTGGCAACAGGATTACTGTTAGTATGCACAGGGAAATTTACCAAACGCATCACCGAGCTTCAAGGTCAAGCCAAAGAATATACAGGTACATTCTTTATCGGAGCAACTACTCCATCGTATGACTTGGAAACCGAAGTGGACGAAACCTTTCCTACTGAGCATATTAACGAAGCGTTAATTCACGAAACAGTACAACAGTTTCTTGGTGAGATTGATCAAAAACCTCCTATTTTTTCGGCTATAAAAAAAGACGGCGTTCGTTTATACGAACACGCTCGTGCTGGTGAAACAATTGAAATTGCTACCCGTAAAACAACTATTCACGAATTTGAAATTACCAGAATAGCATTACCTGAAATCGATTTTAGAGTTGTTTGTAGCAAAGGAACTTATATTCGCTCCTTAGCGTATGATTTTGGACGCGCCATGCAATCTGGATCGCATTTGACAGTGTTAAGACGAACCAAAATTGGTGATTACAATGTCAATGACGCCATTGATGTTACCTTATTTGAGGAAAGCTTGGATTCTTAAAAGGACCTAAAAGCAAAAACACATGACAAATACTAGATTATAGCATTTGCAATGTGTTTTCTTTTTAACTTAAAGTACTTTTATTCCATACTTTTTTTTGTCTAAATGGCTCTCGCCATTGGTTTAATAATTAGCTATGTTTTCTCCACCAAATAGTAAAGTAGACAAATAATCATAAAACCTTTCAAATAGCTTTTTCATAGGATGTTTTTTTAATTGTGATACAATATTTAAACACCAATAAAAAAAGTAAATCAAATAATAGACCTGGTTGGCGATTGCAAAATACAACATTTTATTTAAAAAAACAAACCTAACCGCTTAATAAAAAGATTCTTAGCCCAAAAACAAGATTCAAAAATCAAAACCCCAAGCAATACTGCTATTCCCAAAAGACGCTAAAAAAATACTGCTTTTAAAATGATAGAATTGCAGTTAAAAAAAGGGTTTTTGGGGTCTCTTTTAAAAATTAAATTTGGGGTTTTTCTTTCAAATTACGATTGAAAACGTCTTGAAAATCATTTCATTTGTGTATTTTAGAGCCCAAATAATTTCAATTTTAACTATTTCAAATACACTTTATTTGGTATTAGTCAAATCTAAAAAAACAAAACCTATTTATCTTGAAACTAGTACAAACCATCATTTATTTTTTGTTAGTTACGTTTGCTTCTTTTGGACAAACCAATAAAAACACTTATATCCAATTTGATGTTGCTTTCCCTTTAAAAGGCAATCCAGATCGTGACGAAATTGACCCTTACACCCATGAAAAAGGGTACTGGTTTCTTCCTGACGGCATCAGTAGTAAAATAGGCTACGGACTTCATTATAGAAAATGGGTTTCCCTAGGGATTCATAGCGGTTTAGAATGGAAATGGACCGACAAACTTGTAGTGGCACCCGTCTTTGCCAATTTTAGGTTGAGCCCAAAAATAGGAGAAGAAACCCGAATCACACTTCAATTGGGACTCGGGAAAACGATCGCTTTAGGTCGCGGAAATTTAATAGGTGATTACAAAAAAATCAGCTTAGGACTTCAAACCTCTGACGATGTATTGTTGTTTTTAGAAGTCAGCGGATACGGTATTCCCATTCACGATCTAAATGAAGCTGGAAGTATCAGCTTAGGGCTTTCACTACTCACCTTCTAGATTTTCTGCATCAAAATCGATCATCATATCAATTATTTCAGATTGAGTAGATTGCCCTTTATCATGTAAATACCACAACTGCAAATCGGCTTTAGCGGTTTCATCTAGCAGGCCATGCTCTTTTTTATAATTGACAATTAAATCTGTCGCTCCCTTGGGTCTTGGACCCCAGTGCGCCAATGCCGAACCTGTTTCTCTATTTATCAGCACTAATTTTGGGATGGCTCTTGCTTTATTGGTTAAAAACAAATTCATGAACTCCTCATTTTCATCGCGCAATACAATTTTTAGATCTATTGCGCCCTCAGAAGCAGTGGCCATTTTATCAAAAATAGGAAGTAATTGTGCCGCATCACCACACCATCCTTCAGAAATCACTAACCATATATACTCTCCTTTTAACTGCTTTAATCGAGCAGCAACTTCAGGCAGTATTTTCATGGTTTTATCCAAACGATTCATACGTGTTTCGTTAAGCGTCGTGTAATGCGTCAACTCTGGAGACTGCTCATTACCTGTTGATTTTTCATCTCGTAACAAGTCCGAAACCATTTTTCGATACTCTAAATAAGAGTGACTATTGAACAGTGCTTTGGCTATTGTGGTTTTCATAAATATAAATATTTACGTAAAGTTACCACAATAAAAGTATTTAAAACGCGATAAATATCATATTAGAGCAAGTAAATTGTGTAATTTTATATCCTACAAAAAAATAAGAATGGATTTACAAACAGATTCAATTGGCCTAGTCCTCTCCGGAGGAGGATCAAAAGGATTAGCACATGCGGGGGTTATCAAATTCTTGGAAGAAAAAAACATTCGTCCCAATCGAATAGCAGGCACAAGCGCCGGCTCTATCGTGGGAGCCTTGTATGCCTGGGGTAAAACTCCCGAAGAAATTCTAGAGTTTTTTAAATCCATTTACTTGTTTCATTGGCGCCATTTGACCTTTAAAAAGCCCGGTTTTATCGATTCGGAATCATTTAAAATTGACTTTCAAGCCATTTTTGAAGATGCGACGATTGCTGATATGAAAATTCCAATTCAAATTACTGCCACCGATATGGTCAAAGGCCGATTGAAAATTTTTGAACCCGAAACTAAGATTATTGATGCCATTTTAGCTTCTTCCGCTTTTCCGGGTATACTCTCTCCTTATATAATTAAAGGAGAGCCTTACAGTGATGGAGGTATACTCAATCATTTCCCGTCCGATGTTTTACAAGGGCAATGTGAAACGATAATAGGCGTATATGTGAGTCCCATTCAAAAAATTAAGGCGAGTGATTTACACTCTATACGAGCCGTAACTACAAGAGCTTTTGACATCCTTTCAGCCAATTCAAATATTCATAAATTCAATAATTGTGATTGGGTAATCGAGCCTGAAGAACTTAGTTTACACAGTACATTTGAAATGAATAAAATAAAAATGGATACCATTTTCAACATTGGATACGAAGCCGCGAAAAGCTCCTATGAAAAACTTAATTTATAAAATTCAAGTCACACTATTTCAAAAAAAAAGAATATCACTATATTTGCACCAAACAACTCAACAAACACATGAAATACAAAAGAATTCTTCTTAAATTAAGTGGCGAAGCATTAATGGGAGAAAGACAATACGGAATTGACCCTGTTCGATTAGCTGAATATGCCGAAGAAATTAAAAAGATTCACGATAAAGGAGTAGAAATTGCCATAGTTATTGGTGGTGGAAATATTTTTAGAGGAGTTGCTGGTGCCAGTAACGGGATGGATAGAGTTCAAGGAGATTATATGGGAATGCTAGCTACCGTAATCAACGGAATGGCATTGCAAGGTGCGCTGGAAGACAAAGGAATGCTGACTCGTTTACAAACCGCTTTAAAAATCGAAGCTATCGCTGAACCCTATATCAAAAGAAGAGCAGTACGTCACCTAGAGAAAGGGCGAATTGTGATTTTTGGTGCCGGAACAGGTAACCCATACTTTACAACAGATACTGCAGCTGTACTGCGAGGTGTTGAAATTCATGCTGATGTAATCCTAAAAGGAACACGTGTAGATGGAGTCTATGATTCAGATCCAGAGAAAAATAGTGAAGCAATTAAATTTGACACTATTTCATTTGAGGATGTAATTAAAAAAGGATTGAATGTAATGGATTCGACTGCCTTCACTTTAAGCCAAGAAAACAAATTACCTATTGTAATTTTCGACATGAACAAAATGGGGAATTTGGAAAAAATCTGTGAAGGAGAAAACATAGGAACCGAAGTAAATATATAAGTTAATGGTTCAGATTTTTGGATTTTCCAATAAACAAAAACCTGAATCCCAAAACCTAAAAAAATGACTGAAGAAATTGAATTTATATTAGATAGTGCTAAAGAATCTATGACAGGCTCTATTGCGCATTTAGAAAAAGAATTTTTAAATATTCGTGCAGGAAAAGCATCCCCAGCTATGCTAGGAAGTGTATTTGTTGATTATTACGGATCAGCAACTCCGCTTTCTCAAGTGTCAAAAATTAGCGTTCCTGATGCCAGAACCATTACATTGCAACCTTTTGAAAAAAACATGCTGCATGCCATTGAAAAAGCAATTATGATTGCTAATATTGGTTTTAACCCAATGAACAATGGAGACCTTATTATCATTAGCGTTCCTCCATTGACAGAAGACCGTAGACGTGAATTAGCAAAGCAAGCCAAGGTAGAAGCCGAAGATGCTAAAATAGGTATTAGAAACGCTCGTAAAGATGCGAATACAGATATTAAAAAATTAGAAAAAGACGGAACATCAGAAGACATTTGTAAAAGTGCCGAAGAAGAAGTTCAAAATATAACAAATAGCTTCATCAAAAAAGTAGACGAACTTCTTGTAACAAAAGAAGCAGAAATTATGAAAGTATAACTTTCAACAAGAATGCATTTATAAAAGCCGAAATTATTGAAAGATAATCTTCGGCTTTTATTTTACAAATAGACATCAGCCACAAATACTACAAGCTTAAATTTTTTTTGTACGAAAAAAATTATTAATTAAATTAATAATGTATATTTACACTATAACCAACTTAATTACAAAGCCATATGAAAACAATCAAACCTTTGTTTGCTTCTTGTTTGCTTCTTGTTTGCTTCTTGTTCATTCAATGTGATTCGACAGAAATCCTGACTGAACCTACCGAAAAGCCTTACATCAGTAAGGAGAAAATAAGTATCAACAGTCTTCTTAAAACAATTCAGAATCCATCAATACTAAAGGAGACTGAAACTTTTAAATCTAGAACCCAAGAAAATATTCTCGAAAAAAGTGGTAAAAAAACAGACACCTATTTCACCAAAATAGTCAAAGGAAACGAATACACAACCTATCTTTTGCTGGTCAATAGCTATTCTGCAAAAAAACCCTATTTTATGTATTATGTAATTACTGAAAGAGATGGTATAGAAAAGGCCGGCTACATAAAATACATTCCTGACGCGCCGAAAGTATCTCTTGATTTTAACGCTTTTTCAGGAAAAATAAAAATGCTTGATATTAAACAAAAGACAAAATCTGAGAGTAGATTCTTAAACGGTCAACCTTACAAAAAAGCTGAATCCACTACATCAAAAACAGTAGAATATTGCACTACTACAATCACCTACATAAGTCATAATTGTACTAACGGTGGTAATCACAGCTTGGGCGAGACATGCGGGGTCGGGGTTAATGATGCATACTACGAATTTACAGGATTCGATCAAGATTGCTACTCTAGTGGCTACGACAACAGCGGGCCAGTCCCAAATGAATTCATGAACACCTCTGATGGTATGGGGGGAGGTGGCCCTAATACTGATATAGAAGTAGTTGCATTTGAACAACTTTTAAATCCTGAACAAAAACTATGGTGGGACAATCCATTAAATGATGCTAATAGAAACGTATTTATAACATATTTAAAACTAAACCCTACGGATGAAGCCAAAGAAAGTGCTTCTCAAATTATATCACAAATAATGTTTGATAAGACTCGTGAAAAATTTGACGTAGTTGCCTCATTGTATTCTCCAATGAATATAATTACTTCAACTATTGACTCAACAACTACAGAGGGAAAGAAATTTAATGAAATCTATAACGCGTTGTTAAATGCTCCTGAGTTTAAGAAGCTTTTTGTTGATATTTTTAAAGATAGTAAAAGAGATAATGTCAAATTTGAGATTGATGATCATGTTTTTGAAGATAATGACCCTACAAAAAAGGAAGTAAATGCAACTACTAGTTATGATCCCGTTACAAAAAATCTTATTATAAAAATAAGCAAACAAATATTGATAGCGGGAACAACTAAAAGCCAAACCAAGATAGAAAATGCCAAAACCATTTTACATGAGTGCATACATGCGTATCTTTTTGTTAAAGCCAACTATCCCGCTACTGGAGTTGATTTTGTAAAAATTTTAAACAGTATGTATCCAAACGATAAAGAGCAACACGATTTTATGTATGACCATATGATCCCAACAATGCAAAAAGTACTAACGGAAATTAGAGATGCGGTGACAACTCAAGCTGGTAGAAGTAAAGCTGAGGAAAGAATCATGTATACAACTCTTACTCCACTAACTTCAACCCCTTGGAATTGGAATGATTACTACAAATATGTTAGTCTAAAAGGATTAGAAGAAACTAGTTCTTTTAAAATAGACTTTCCAAAATATTCAGATCGGTGGAATTTGTTAGGCAATTATATAAATTATGGTCATGATGATCTACAACCTTAAAATTTTCATGTTATGAAACACTTATTTATACTGATCCTTATATTTATTTCATATTCTATACATTCACAAAATTATGAATGCATAAAAAAACTAGATACTATATATATTCCTTTTAGAGGAGGAGATTTTGAAATTAAAATTGACTTTCCTGAAGAAAGAGATGGATTTAAAAACAGAAGATATATTTTTAATTATAAGAAAAAGAATGTTCATTCTTTTTCTTTTGAAATTAAAAAAAATTCAGATACAATTGTAGAAAAAAAGAAAGTTAACAAGTCTTTTTTAAGAAAAAATAAAAGAAAGATTGTAGAAATAGATGTCTTAAAAAAATTTGATTATCAAGATATTCAATGTGAGTTATTTAATAGGTTGAAAATATTTTACATTATTGATCTTTCAGAAAAAAAAGAAAATGGTATTTTTCTTTATAGGACAATATATATAAACCACTGTAATTCAATAGAATAGTACGTAAATTAGAGATTTGATAACAACTCCGAGCTGGCGAGCGTCCCGTTCGTGAACACAAAGCATAAAAAAAGAGAGACAAGAAATTTAGTAAATTAATAATTTTAATAATGCAAAAATAAATAGCATTATATGTAGATAAAAGACACGAGCGAGACGCTCGCGCCAGCATGGTAAATTAGTAAAACCTTAATGTTATGAAAATTTTAATTATACTAGTATTCTTGCTGTCAGTAAATATTTCAAAAGCACAAGAAATTGACCAGATTATGCGGCAAGATACCGTTTACGTGAAGTTCAAATTAGATAAAGACCAAACTAAATACTTTAAAAATGAAAATCCTATTTGGCATGGTTATAATTTTTTAAAAGTTTTTTTTTTAAGCAAAGACACGCGTGGAATCTTGCAATACGATAGTGATTTCAAAACGTCATATAAAAAAGCAGATGTGAGATATGAAAAGAGATGCTTTCTACGTAAACACAAACATGAAATTATTGATATTTCTTTTTTTAAAAAACTTTTGAAAAATAGTAAACAATATGATGTCATGAATAAAATTCAAATATTCTATATCATAGATAAAGATGATTATGAAAAAAATAAAATTAAATTAATTGAAGTTGACCCTTTTGTTGTTATTGAACACTAATAACCCACCTGTGAACTTTAGATTTATTGATGTGTAGTAAGGAAATAATTGTTTACTGTACTTGAAGAAAAAATACAACAGCTTTAATGGAAATCAAGATCAACATAATTTTATCTACAATTTTATGTTGCCTACAATGGTTAAAATACTTACGGAAGTAAAAGGCAAATTAGTTAGTACTGCAGATGATATAAATATATCACAAAGTTTCTTGTTTCCAAATTTTCCTAATACCAAACCAATGGTAGCGTTCAATTGGAAAGACTGCTTAGACAATATAGCATTAGGTGGCTTGCAAGATTGCGCCTTTTTTCAAAATGAAATAGGAACTTTTTTTCCTGATGGAGAAATTAAAACTATTGTAAACACAGAAAAAATGAATAATTACAATCAATATAAAAAACTATGCGCTTCAACACTTCATTAATCATTAAATATATTTTTATTAGTACACTATTTGTGTCTAATACTATATATTCTCAAAGTTTAGAGAAAATAAAGCTATCAGATACAGTTTATGTATACTTTAAAAAAGATAGGGCTATAATCTATAATCAACAAAAGCCTCTTGATAATTACATATATACATTCACTTATTTAAGTAAAAATAATTTTCATCAAACTATATGGTTTCACCGTGATGATACTCGCTTTAATCAAATTATTATCAAAAGAAGAAAATTTATAAAAGAAAATAAAGATATAATGGTTAGTTATCCTTTTTTAAAAAAATTTAACTACAGACAAGCAACAAAATTATTTGATAACAAAAAAGTATTTTTAATTGATAAAGATGACATAGGCTGTTTTAAAATAAAACTAAAGGAAGTTCAAGTTTCGGGCTTTTACGAACAGAGTATCGAATGATTTAATAATTAGTAGTCTAACCGCATTAAATCTAGAGTTATAAAGTAGACGAACTTCTTGTAACAAAAGAAGCCGAAATTATGAAAGTGTAAACTTTTAAAAAAATTTAAAATTAAAATCCGTCTTGCCTTAACGATCAAGACGGATTTTTTATTGCTATTTTTGTACTAATAAAAAAGGACATCATCCGTTTTGAAATAAACCGTTTTTATGAAACAAATTTGCTTTTTCTTTTTCTTCATAACGATTTCAATTCAGGCACAGTTTCAAGCAAATGGAATTGTAAAAGATTTCTCTACTAACAAACCGTTGCCTTTTGCTACCATCACCACAGCAGAAGGAATTCATTTTGTCTCAGATGTGGATGGCAAATTTAGTCTTACAGTAAAAAATGAACCAACCTCTATTGCGGTTTCTTATGTAGGCTATTCCACCAATACAATAGCAATTGAAAAAAATAAAAAATACTATGTTATTTTACTTTTGCAAAAAGCAAACAACCTCAACGAGATTTTTATAGGTTATGAAAATCCTGCATTGGCCATCATACGCAAATCTATTGCCTTTAAAAAGAGTAATAATCCGCAAGAAAAACTAAGTAGTTTTGAATTTAAAGCCTACAATAAATTAGTTGTAACCGCTAATCCTGATTCGATTTCCGGACAAATTGATTCTGTGTTTGTAGAAAAAGCAATTGGTCATGCATTTGTTAAAATAGATTCGTCCAAATATAAGTTTAAAGAGCTCATCAACAAACAACACCTTTTTCAAACCGAAAAAGTTTCCCAACTTCAGTTCAGCAACAACACTTTAAAAGAAACCATTTTAGGGACTAAAATGGCCGGTTTTAAGCATCCTATTTACGAAGTTCTCGCCTTCAATCTACAATCATTTTCTGTTTATGACAGCAGTTATGAGTTATTTGAAACTAAGTACAATAGCCCAATCGCGACAGATGCCTTACTGGATTACAACTATAAATTATTAGATACGGTGGCAATAAATGGGCGTATGTCTTACGTAGTCTATTTTAAAAACAAAAAGAAAAGGAAAGCCACGGGGCTCGAAGGCGTATTGTATATTGACCAAAATAGTTTTGCTATATCCAAAGCCATTATGCGCATAAAAGGAGTGCTCGATATTAGTGGCATTCACGAATTTGAATACATTCCGCAAGAAAACATTTGGTTTCCCATTCGTAAAACTTTTAAAATTGTTAAAGGCAAGAATGACGACGATATAAAAATCTTAGGCGGTACCATTCAGTTTAATGCCGATGATAATGACAACTCCAAAACAAGAAAAAAAACCCCCTCTGACTTCACTTATTTACTATCAGAAACCAATAATTTTGACATTACATACAATCGCCCGCTAGCACTAAAAAAACCATTTATCGCGGTTGAAATTACTGATGAAGCCATAAATAGACCCAACAGTTTTTGGGAGACCTATAGAAAAGACAGTTTGGACATTCGAAGTCAAAAAACCTATTTGGCCCTAGACAGTATTGTGGTCAAAAAACGAATTGAAAGCAGGCTTCGTTTTGGTCGAAAAATCATTAATGGGTATCTTCCACTTGGTTTTTTTGACATGGATTTGCGAAAAATATTCAGTTACAACAACTATGAAGGATTCCGATTGGGTTTTGGCGGTATTACCAACGAGCAGTTTTCTAAAAATTTTAGAATAGAAGGCTACAGCGCCTATGGAACAAAAGATGGGAACTTTAAATACAAAATAGGAATGGCTACCCGTGTCAACAAATTATCCAATTCATGGATTGGCGGCTCCTATACTGATGATGTCAAAGAAATTGCCAGCACCTCTTATTTGATCGAGAAAAGACCCTTTAAACTCTATGACCCCAGACCCATTAATATTAGTACTTTTTATAACTATGTGAGCTGGAAAACTTTTTTAGAAACCAATATCATTCCTAAAACCGAAGGTGTTCTAGAGCTATCTCGGGCTGTTGTGGCGCCAAAATTTAATTATGTTTATAATTTAAATGGCAATTTATTCACCCAATACATCATGACCACAGCAATGGTTTCCTTACAATGGCATCCCTTTAGTGATTACATGCAAACCCCGAACGGTAGAATTGAAATTGAAAAACGCTTTCCAAAATTTACTTTTCAATACACACAATCATTGCCAAAAATCTTGAAGAACGATTTTGACTTTAGCAAAATTGACTTTAAAACAGAATTCGAAAAAAAATATTTGAATGGACAAAAAACAAGTTTACTTCTAGAGGCCGGTTACGCTATAGGCGATATTCCCTTAACCCATTTGTATAATACCGCACCCAATAACATTACCAAAGAAACTATCATACAACGCATCACCTTTGCGGGGAAAAATAGTTTTGAAACCATGTATTTCAATGAGTTTTTCTCGAATGAATTTGTGTATTTCCAATTCAAACATGGTTTCAATCGCGTAAAATTATTTCATAAAGTGAAGCCCACCTTAGTAGTTGTTTCCAGAATGGCTTGGGGGAATTTACAAAAACCAGAACAACATGTTGGTTTAGAATACAAAACACTAAACGAAGGATATTTTGAATCGGGAATAGAACTCAATCAGATATTTAATGGTCTTGGACTTACTGCATTTTATCGGTATGGTCCCAACCAACTCCTAAAAGTAGAAGACAATATTGCTATTAAACTCAGTTTTGTCTTGAATCTCGGACTTTAAAAACTACGGCTTAATAATTAAAACAGAAGGCACTCCAATCAACCAATCAGTATTAGAATCCAACAATGTTTTCCAGCTTTCTAGACTAATCAACATTAAATCTTGTTTTTCTAAAAATGGAAGACTCACAGATCGATCTACTAGTACCTCTAGATTATTAGTGTGTTTTTGTTCTAAAGAATGCACCGCGCTTTGTAGCACAAAATTATTTTGAACATGTCCATTGACATCCAAAATTGTAATTTTTGAATTATTATTATTGATTAGTTTTTGTGCATAATCAATTAAAAAAGCATCCTCGGATCTAAAAATAGGAATGAAAACATGATCGATATCTTGAAATTCCTTGTCAATTAAAATTCCTAGAGGCATTTTTGTTTTGGCAACAATTTGTCTGGTTCTTTCGTCAAAAGGAGAATTTTCGAACAAGCCTTCTTTACCCGTGAATTTATCAATTAATCGATCTGGATTTATTATTCGTGTCGTAAAACCAACCACTTTACCTAATAAAGTTCCTTCAAAAATAGATTTCCCTAAGCCAATCAGTAATAAATCATAATCGCCTTGATTAGCCACATCAGCAATCTCATTTTCGATATCATTAGTCACTTTAAAAATAGTATTGATGTCTAAATTTAACTGTTCTGATTCCTCAAAAATAGGTTCAAAACTAATCCTCTCCTTTTCCTCCATGTTAAAAGAATGCAATTCATCACTTAACGATAAATGCAGGGCAGTAATGGCTGAACTTGCTTTTTGTTTTTTAGTTAAACTATTCGCTAATCGCAAAAGTGACTTCCCTTTTTCATTGTTTCCAAAAGAGACTAAAACTCGGTATTTATTATGATTAATCTCTTCTTCTGCATCAACCGTCCCTTTGCTTTTAAAAACAAAATTGATAAAATCTAGTGCAGGTCCTGTCATAAAAGTAGTCACTAAGGCCATAATTACCATCATGGTAAATACCTCCGGAGTTAAAACTTTTAATTCTAATCCAATATTTAAAACAATCAGTTCCATTAAACCTCTGGTGTTCATCAACGCCCCAATAGTCAAGCTGTCTTTCCAATTTTGCCCAACAAATTTGGCCGCTAAGGCACTTCCGAAAAATTTACCAACTACTGCAACTAGAATAATAGCTCCGGTTACTTTCCATAAATAAGGATCATTGATTAGGCCTACCTCAGTCTTAAGACCTGTGAAAACAAAAAACAAAGGCAGTAAAAGAATCACCGCTACATCTTCTACCTTATCTATAAATATCATTCGGAATTTAGCAACATCAGGCATAATAGAACCCATCATGAAAGCCCCAAAAAGAGCGTGGATACCAATTACTTCCGTGGCATACGAAGACAGAATTAAAAACAAAAAGAAAATTGCCATAACGGGTTTCCCAATGCTGTCCTTGGTACCATATAAATCCCCTATCCTTTTCAAAAAAGGTTTTACTATGAATATCATCAAAAGAACATAAACCAATGCCAATGAAATCACATAAAAAGAACCTATAAAATCCCCAGCTTTTACAATGGCGATTACTACTGCTAATAAACACCAAGCGGTAATATCATCTGCAGCAGCGCATGTAATAACAATAGCACCTAACTTTGTTTTATGAATTTCTCTTTCTTGCACAATTCGAGCCAAAACGGGAAAGGCCGTAATACTCATTGCAATACCCATAAACAAACTAAACGACAAAAACTCTACGCCTTGCGGAGCGAATTTATTGTAAACAAAATACGACAACCCAATTCCTAAGGCAAAGGGAATAACAATACTGGCATGACTGATAACGACTGCTTCACTGGCCTTATTTTTTAACACTTTCATGTCTAGTTCCATCCCAATCACAAACATGAAAAGGATCAAACCAATCTGACTTAAAAACTTTAAATTTCCTAAAGATTCAATAGGGAATAATGCAGCAGAGAATTCAGGAAAATACATCCCTACTAATGACGGTCCTAAAACGATACCTGCTATAATTTCACCAATTACAGTAGGTTGTCCAATTTTTTTAAATATCCAACCAAACAGTCGAGCAACCAATATAATCGTCACGATTTGAGCCAATAAGATGGCCAATGGATCTTGAAAATTATGCTTCATGGAATCTATAAAATCATTCCAAGAACTGTGGTTCCCGTTCGCAACAACTAGCGTTTTAATTTTCTCGAGTTCTTTTCCTCTTTTTATAATCCAATAGATTAAAGCCGAAAAACCTCCAGTTATCCCTATATAAAACAGGCTGTTTTTGTATTTTTTTAAATCCATTTTACAGAAGTATAATCGTTTTTAAAATCACACAAAGATGTGAAATTCTAGCATATGATTTACACATCTAAATTAATTTTTTAAAAAGCATAAAAAGCATTAGTTTCAGCTTCATACTGATTCGATTGCAATTAAAAAGTTTTAAATAAATTCAATCTTTTACTGTGGTTTTCACTACATTTGCAGCCATTTTTAATTCATTTATGAAAAATAAATTAAAAGTAGGATTCTGGGAATTCATTGCCCGAATTGTACTTAAAAACAGACTCTTTATCCTCGGTGTTATTCTTTTAATGACCGTGTTTTTAGCCCTGCAATGGAAAAACATTCGCTTTTCATTTACAGAAGCCAACTTGCTGCCTGACAATAACATTATAAATACAGAATATAATGCGTTCCTTGAAAAATTTGGCGAAGAGGGAAATTTAATTGTGGTTGGTGTGAAAGACGATGCGTTTTTTACTCCAAAAGCCTTTGCTGCCTGGGATAAATTAATGACGGATTTTAAATCCAATGCCGAAGTAGACCTTGTCGTTTCTATTAGTGATTTAAAGAAACTTCAAAAAAATGATTCTATTCAATCTTTTGAATTACTACCATTTGTCGATCAACATAAAATTGCGAACCCGGCCTATTTGAAATCCATTCAGAAAGATTTATTTGAAAACATGCCTTTTTATGAAGGTTTACTTTTTAATAAAAAGAATGGGACTATTCGCTCCGCTATTTATTTAGACAAGAAAATCGTAAACACGCCACAACGTAAGGATTATATCTTAAATGATTTTATTCCTAAAATTGAAGCTTTTGAAAAAGAAACTGGTATTGATTTACGCGTTTCAGGCATGCCATACATTAGAACGCTGAATGCAAAAAGCATAACTGACGAGATTAGCTTGTTTATTGGAGCTTCATTGCTAGTGACTTCTTTGATTTTCTTTTTCTTTTTTCGTTCGTTTAGAGCAACATTAATTTCCATCACGATTGTTGTGATTGGCGTCATGTGGACGTTTGGACTCCTTGGATTATTCCACTATGAAATCACGGTTCTTACTGCCTTAGTTCCATCGTTAGTAATCGTTATTGGAATCCCAAATTGTATTTTCTTGACCAATAAATACCAGCAGGAATACAGTGCGCACGGAAATAAAGCAAGAGCATTACAACGTGTGATTACGAAAGTGGGAACGGCTACCTTAATGACCAATTTAACCACTGCAGCAGGTTTTGCTACTTTCATTATTACTAATAGTGAACTACTAAAAGAATTTGGTATTATCTCTTCATTGAGTATAATCTCCTTATTTTTCCTTTGTTTAATTGTAATTCCAATCTATTACAGTTACCAACCAGTTCCTAAAGCAAAACATTTAGAGCACTTAAGTCGTAATTACACTAAGGTGTTTATGAACTGGATTGAAAAAACAGTCAAATACAACCGTCGCTATGTTTATGTGGTGGCTATCTTTTTGTTTTTAGTGAGTACCATTGGTGCTTTTAAAATAAAAACTTCGGGTAGTTTGATCGAAGACATGCCGCAGAATACTGGATTTTATAAAGATATTCTTTTCTTCGAAAATGAATTTGAAGGCATTATGCCACTTGAAATCACAGTAGATACCAAAAGAAAAAAGGGCGTAATGAAGCTTTCTACTTTAAGAAAAATGGACGATTTTCAAGAAACTATTGAAGAAATTCCTGAGCTTTCGAAACCTATTTCTATTTTAAATTTAGTTAAATATTCGAAACAAGCCTATTACAATGGCAATCCTGAATATTATGAATTGCCTACTTCTCAAGAACAGAGTTTCATTTTAAGTTATGCTAAAAATGCCACTAAAAACTCCAAGGATAACTTGATGAAAAGTTACGTAGATAGCACGGGTCAAGTGGCTAGAATCACTACGTTCATGAGAGATATTGGCACTGGAAACATGGCAAAAATAGAAACGAAGCTTTGGGAAAAAGCCAATAAAATATTCCCTAAAGACCGTTACAAAGTAGTAATGACAGGAAAAGCCTTGGTTTTTGAAAAAGGAACTAAATACCTTCTAGACAATTTGGTAAGCTCATTGCTTTTTGCTGTATTCTTGATTTCATTACTTATGATTTTCATGTTTCGTTCCTTCAAGATGGTGGTTATTTCCTTAATCCCTAATTTACTACCCTTAATGATAACTGCAGGACTAATGGGTTATTTTGGAATTCCATTGAAACCTTCTACAATTTTGGTTTTCAGCATCGCGTTCGGTCTATCTGTAGATGATACCATTCATTTTTTAGCACAATACCGTCAAGAATTAACCCGTAACAACTGGAAGATAAAAAAATCAGTTTTTGCTACCTTGAAAGAAGCAGGAATTAGTATGTTTTATACTTCGGTAGTCTTATTTGCTGGATTCTCCGTATTTATGTTGTCCGATTTTGGTGGTACAATAGCCTTAGGTGGTTTAGTCGCTATCACATTGGCATTTGGAATGTTATCGAATCTTATGTTATTGCCTTGCTTGGTATTAACATTGAACAAATCATTGGCAAACAAGCAAGAGTTTATTGAGCCAAAAATCGATATTTTGAGTAATATTGAAGAAGACGAAAGTACAGACTTGTAATTGGTATGTAATAAAGGATGCATCGCTTTAAGGCTGTTTTTTGAAACTATAGATTTAAATTTCAATAGGAGTTCATCAATTTATGACCTTTATTTTTGCGAGAAAACAAAAGAATCGAAAGAGCAACAATAATTAAGCAATAGTAAGCAACTGCATCAACACAAATAAAAATAAATCCTATTTTTACCAAAAACCAATACCGTGGCATTCCAATCAGGGTATTGTCATTGCAATATAACTGACTTTTTTCAAGGAATTATCGGTTGGATTTTTGAATTTAAAATTAATAATTAGACCGCAACATATGACTCAATCATTATCTGAGGCAGAAAAATTAAACGTTTCTGACAGCTACAGAAATTGGAAAAAATGGGGCCCTTATTTAGCCGAGAGACAATGGGGAACTGTGCGCGAAGACTATAGCCATAACGGCGATGCTTGGGAATTCATCAACCATGATAAAGCCCGTAGTAACGCCTACCGTTGGGGAGAAGAAGGAATTGGAGGGTTTTGCGACTCTCGTGAAATTTTATGTTTGGCTCCTGCTTTTTGGAACGGAAAAGATCCTATTTTAAAAGAACGCTTATTTGGATTAACAAACAATCAGGGAAACCATGGAGAAGATGTTAAGGAACTTTATTTTCATCAAGTTTCAACCCCCTCTCACTCGTATAACAAATACCTTTATAAATATCCCCAAAATGAATTTCCTTACGGAGAAATCATAGCAAACAACCACCACCGTGGTCGATTAGACCCGGAGTTTGAACTATTAGACACAGCCGCATTTAAAGAAAATGCGTATTTTGATTGTTATATCGAATATGCCAAAGCAGGTATTGATGATATCTTGATGAAAGTTACTGTTATCAATAGAGGAAAAGATACGGCAGAAATTCATGTATTGCCTCATCTGTGGTTTCGCAATTTCTGGAAACACAACAACAGGCATCCTCGCCCAAAGTTAGAATCTATATCTGATACGACTATTTTATCCAAGAGTACTAGAAATGATGACTACTACTTGTATCATGATAAAGGGGAACAATTATTTTGCGAAAACGAAACCAATAACGAGCGTATTTACCATTCTCCAAATGATTATAAATACGTAAAAGACGGAATTAACAATCACGTTATTAATAGTCAAGATACTGTAAATCGAGAGAAAATAGGGACGAAAGTGGCTATTTGGCATCAATTGAGTTTGAAAGCAGGAGAAGAAAAAAGCATTAAAATTAGACTAAGCAACGTTGCATTAGAAAATCCTTGGGAAGATTTTGACAATCAATTTGACCTAAGAAAAAAAGAATGCGAAACATTTTATAACGAAATTATCCATAAAGATATTCCTAAAGCGCAACAGGCTATTGCTAAAAGTGCTTTTTCCGGATTATTATGGACCAAGCAGTTTTATTATTATGATGTTCATAAATGGTTGTTTGGTGGTGTCGACGAAACTTCTACCACACACAGGAGAAAAGACTCCCGCAATTTTGGCTGGCAACATCTTACCAATCGTCATGTGATATCGATGCCCGATAAATGGGAATACCCATGGTATGCTGCTTGGGATTTGGCATTTCATATGGCTTCTTTTGTAGAAATCGACCCTTATTTTGCAAAGCAGCAATTGCTATTGGTCTTGCAAGAAAGCTACATGCATCCTAATGGTCAAATTCCAGCGTATGAATGGAATTTTAGCGATGTCAATCCGCCGGTTCACTCATGGGCTGTTTGGACTGTTTATGAAAAAGACAAAAATCGCACCGGCAAAGCGGACACCGAATTTCTAGAAAAAGCGTTCCAAAAACTGCTCATTAATTTTACATGGTGGGTAAACCAGAAAGACACGAGTGGTACGGACCTCTTTGAAGGAGGATTTTTAGGACTCGACAACATTGGTGTTTTTGACCGGAATCACATGCCGGAAGGTATTAAAAAAATGCAGCAGGCTGATGCTACAAGTTGGATGGCAATGTTCTCCTTGAACATGTTGCGTATGTCTCTTGAATTAGCAAAAACAAATAAAAATTACGAAGAAATATCGGCTAAGTTTTTCAGGCATTTTTTAAACATCGCTTGGGCCATGCATCATATTGGAAAGAAAGACATCTCGCTTTGGGACGATCAAGACAACTTTTATTATGATGTTGTGGAACTATCCGATGGAAGCGCAGAACGTTTAAAAGTGCGCTCTTTGGTTGGGGTAATCCCTATGTTTGCGGTCGAAATCATGAACAAAGATTTGTTTGAAGAATTAAAAGACTTTAAAAAACGAGCCAATGATATCATTCGAACACGTCCTGATCTTGCATCTTTAATATCTAATTTAGAAAACGCCAATAAAGATGGTAATTTTCTATTTTCTATTATGCGCGGATTTCGATTAGAACACCTTTTAAAACGCTTGTTAGACGAAGACGAATTTCTATCTGATTATGGAATTCGTTCCCTTTCTAAATACCATAAAGACCACCCATTTGAATTTGGAAACAAAGGACATCATAAAATTCAATACGAACCAGGTGAAAGCCGATCAGGTATGTTTGGCGGAAATTCCAACTGGCGTGGCCCAATATGGATGCCTTTGAATTATATGATTATTCAGTCTCTTCGAAAATATTATACTTTTTACGGCCCAACTTACGTTTATGAATTTCCTACGGGCTCTGGAAAAAAACTGAACTTAAACGAAATTGCCAACGAGTTAACCAAAAGATTAATCAAGCTTTTTGAACGCAATGACGAAGGCAAGTTTCAATACCATTCAGACGACTCCGAAAACCACTTTATTACAGACGAACATTTTAAAAGCGAGCATTTATTCTATGAGTTTTTTGATGGGGATAATGGAAAAGGGCTTGGCGCCTCTCACCAAACGGGCTGGACGGCTCTTATTGCCAATTTAATAATGGAAATGGAAAACAACAAATAAAATATCGTTTCAATACTATTAAATTCCCGTCAACAATGGCGGGATTTTTTATTTTTAACGGGACTACAAATAAAGGTACTAGCTATTTACTAGCTACAGTTTTCTTCAACGCTACTTCTAAACTCTTAAAGTCTGAAACCACTTTCACTATATTTCCTTCTGTATTGATGATAAAATGAGTGGGAAAGGCATTGAGTTGCAAAGTCAAATTCATGTAGGTTTTCATATTAGGAACTACAGCATACGACAGCGGTTTTCTGGCTAAAAATGTTTTTAATTGCTCGGGAGTGTCTTCGGCCAGACTGATAAAGACGATATCTTTTTGCTCTTTATATTGATCTACTAATCTATTCACGTCTGGAAATTCTTTAATACAAGCAGCACAATGAATGTACCAGCATTTTACTACTACTGTTTTCCCTTTAAGATTCTCATTGGTTATTAAATTGCCATTTAAATCTTTAAAAGAAAATTTAGGAAATACTTGTCCCTCTTTTTTTAGATTTTGAATTTCATTGAAAGCGGTTTCAACAATCGTGGCTTGTATACTGCTATCTGATTTTGAGTCAATCTTGAAAAGCTTGTAATAAAAAAGTGCTGCATCCGATTCTAATCGAATGGGGATGTATTTTCCTTGACTTAAGGCTTCCAGAAACTGTCCTTTAGTAATTTCCTTAGCGTTAGCATCTAAAGCAACAAAATCTCTTGAAAGCATGATGTTATTGTATTGATAGGTCCACCAATCCATAAACTGAGATTGTACTTGGGCGGGATCGACCTCAGGTTTCCCAAACGGACTTTGACCAGAACAAGAACCAAAAATTACAATTAAAGATAGCGTACAAAACAGTTTTTTCATTAGAAATAAATAAGAGAACTAAGGTAGCTGATTATATGTACAAATGCCACTAAC
>CAWURM010000007.1:0-10542 GCA_963924965.1 uncultured Flavobacterium sp. | reverse complement strand
TGGCATGAAGACTTTACTAAACACCAACTCAAATTTTGAAGTTGTTGGGTTTTCTTTGGATGGAAGTACGCTATATGATGATGTAATAAGCAACGATACAAATATCCTCATTCTAGACATTAGTATGCCTAAAAAAGATGGAATCGAAGTGGTTAAGGAGTTTGCACAAAAAGGGTTTCCTTGCAAAGTGATTATACTTTCAAGTTATGATGATTTAAAAATAATACAAGAAGTGATGAAGCTTGGAGTAAATGGTTACTTAACCAAGCAATGCGCGGGAGAAAACATAGTAGAAGCGATTCATGCCGTCTCAAATGGTGAAGATTATTTTTGCACAACCGTGAGAGAAAAGATATTCAATTCGGCAACAAAAAACATTTCGAAACTGAATAAATACAACCCTACTATAGACTCTTTGCTTACAGGAAGAGAAATTGAAATAATCACTCTAATTGCGTTAGAATACAGTGGGAAAGAAATTAGCGAACAATTATTTATTAGTTCAAATACGGTTGAAACCCACCGAAAGAACATCATGAAGAAGCTAAAAGCTAAAAACACAATTAGCATAGTTAAATTTGCAATTAAAAATAATTTGATAAAATCGTAAATTATTTTTAAACCATCTAAAAGGGATATCTTATTTTCAAATAGCTATTCCTTCATATACTAAAAACATATGCATCAAATTAGAATTGTTTTATTAATAGTACTATCATTAACACTTCTTAGTACTACTGCATTTTCTAAGGATAATTACCCCTCCAAAGAAGAGGTTGCAAAGATGGCCAAAGAAGCCACTTCTTTGATGAAAAATGACAATTATGAAAAGTCATTAATCAAGTCTAGAATTGCTTTAAATTTTGCAATTGCCCTAAAAGATGACAATCTAATTGCTACATGCTATAACACCATCGCAGCTAATTTTGATGAATTAGCTGAATTTGAAAAAGCTTTTTTCTATTATCAAAAAGGACTTTTATATGCCAATAGAACCAATAACAACCAACTTAAAAACTGGCTCAATAACAATCTTGGTAACATCTACTGTTTTGATAAAAAAGAGTATAGTAAAGGAATTTCGTACTATAAGAAATCCCTTGTGTACAGCACTAAAATGAAAGATTCAAGTGAAATTGTGTTTACAAAACTAAATATTACATGGGCCTATTTTGATATAGGTAATTTCACCGCAGGCTTACCATACCTCAATTTCGTTAATAAATATTATCCGAAATTTGGCGACGAATCATCCGAGGGTATTTTAAATATGCTCAACGGAATGTATGCCACTCATAATGAAGATATAAAAAGTGCGAATTCCTTTTTTAAAAAAGCAATTGAAATAGGAATTGAAACGGATGAAAAATCGGACTTATCATTTACCTATCAAGAATATTCTAAATTTTTATTTAAAAATGGTGAATTTAAAAAAGCCTACGAGAATTTAGATCTCTTTAATAAGGTTACTACTGAACTCAATACGGAAGAAAAATTAAAAAAAGTAAATGTCGCCGGAATCAATTTACAAATAGATGAATATAAAAGAGAAATCGATACTATAGAAAACCAATATAAGACAAAACAGCAAATTTTACTAGAGAAGCAATCAAAGAACAAACGAATTAGCATTATCATCATATCGATACTACTTTTACTACTCATTCTTTTTTATTTTTTCTACCAAAATACCAGATTAAAAGAAAAAAACAAAATCAAAGATATACAAAGTAAGATCCAGCAAAACATTATCAATGCCTCAATTAGCGGACAAGAGATAGAACGAAAAAAAATAGCGGCTTTTTTACATGACAATATTAGTGCGCTACTATCATCAGCGGGCTTGCATTTAAGTGTGTTTAGTAAGATCAATACAATCGAATCAGAAGAAATTATTAAAACCAAAAAAATACTAAACGAAGCGCATGATAAAGTGCGGGACCTTTCACATCAGCTTCTCCCTTCTCTCTTAGCTCGTTTTGGTTTATTTTATGCCCTTAATGATTTATGTGAGAAAAATTCAAATTCGAGTATCAGTTTTGAATACTCCAGTTCCATGGAAACATCTACACGATACCATGAAGATTTTGAAATGAAAATGTATTTTATTATTATGGAATTGTTAAATAACGTGATGAAACATAGTAAAGCTAAAAATGCTTTTCTAGGTATCGAAGAAAAAAACAGTTTCTTATTTATTCACGTACGTGACAACGGAATAGGATTTAAAAACACGGGGGTATACAAATCAACTGATGGTTTTGGACTGAACCAAATTAAAGCGAGAGTAAATAATATTGAGGGTGAAATTACGATTCAGTCCAAAATGAAATTAGGCACTTCTATCTATATTAAAGTACCTATTACCCATAAATAATAATTAGCTCCGTTTTTCGATTTCGATTATTTCTAAATCTTTTATTTTTTCGCCATCAATTACAAATCTCAACATGGTTCGTATTTGGTGAAAACCACTTTTTCCGCAAGCCCCTGGATTCATATGCAATAGATTATTTTTCTTATCGAACATCACTTTTAAAATATGTGAGTGTCCACAAATAAATAAACTGGGTGGATTGGCTGCCATTTCTACTTTTATATTAGGATTATACTTGCCAGGATATCCTCCAATATGCGTTATCCAAACTGCTACACCTTCACACATAAAGCGATTGTGAAGTGGAAATTCTAAACGGGCTTTATCATCATCAATATTACCGTAAACTGCTCGCAAAGGTTTTAGGCTTTTTAAAGTATCCGTAACTGCTAAATCGCCGATATCTCCCGCATGCCATACTTCATCCGCTTGAGCAACGTATTTTAATATTGTATCATCGATATGACTATGAGTGTCAGAAAGCAATAGTATTTTTATCATTTGGCATTCAATTTTTCCACTAATTAGAAAAAGCAAAGTTAACTTCTTTCTTGAAAAAATAAATACTTGCCCTCACAACTTGCATATTTAACCTTTTCTCAACATAAAAACTTTGTACCTTTGCAACTTTAATACTTTGCGAATCTATTACCTTGAGATATTTTATAAAATTAGCATATAACGGAACCGACTATCACGGATGGCAAACCCAGCCTAATGCTTCTTCGGTACAAGAAACGGTAAATAAAGCCATGTGTGTTTTATTGAATGCACCCATTACTATTATGGGAGCTGGACGTACAGATACGGGAGTGCATGCAAAGTTGATGTACGCTCATTTTGATTTTGAAACTGCTGTTGAAAGCGCTACCTTAGTGCACAAGCTCAACTCCTACTTGCCAAAAGATATTGTCATTTATGATATCATTCCTGTACATGATGATGCACATACGAGATTTGACGCGACTAAAAGAACATACGAATATCATATCAACCCGTTTAAAGATGCTTTTTTACAAGAGCAGAGTTGGTGTTTTTATCAAAAACTAGATGTTGAGTTAATGAATAAAGCCGCACAATTATTATTTAATCATACCAATTTTCAATGTTTTTCAAAAGTCAATACAGACGTAAACACATTTGATTGTACTATTTTTGAAGCTCACTGGAAAGAAGAAAACAACAAATTGATATTTACCATATCCGCCAATCGTTTCTTACGAAACATGGTGCGCTCCATTGTAGGTACACTAGTAAACGTAGGATTACATAAAATAACACTCGATGATTTTAATACCGTCATTGAAAGTAAAAATAGAGATAAGGCTGGATTTTCTGTCCCAGCGCACGGATTGTATTTAACTGAAATTAATTACGATTACATAACAAAATAGCCCTGATTGAAGTGGAAATCATTTTTATTTTTTTCTTTAAAAAATAAAAATATTGAAGCGAAAAGCAGGAATTAGCTCCTAAAAAAAATGAAAGCAAAAGCATTCGACACGCGCTTATTTAAAAGAATATTACAATATACAAAACCGTATCAATGGCGCTTTAACGGTGTCGTTGTTTTTGCGATTTCCTTATCGGTTTTTGCAGCATTGCGCCCTTATTTATTAAAGCAAACGGTAGATGGTTACATTCAAACCGAAGATGCAAAGGGACTACTTTTTTACATTACGTTAATGGGAATTGTGCTATTGTGTGAGGTTTTCTCCCAATTTTACTTTGTTTTTTGGGCCAACTGGTTAGGTCAAGATATTGTAAAAGACATACGTACTAAGTTGTTTAAACACATCTTGAGTTTTAGAATGAAATACTTTGATTTGGTTCCCGTAGGGCAACTAGTTACTCGATCGGTATCAGACATAGAATCAATCGCTCGTATTTTTAGCCAAGGTTTATTCATGATCATCAGTGACTTAATGAAGATGGTGGTAGTACTTGTTTTTATGTTTTATATGAACTGGAAATTGACATGGATTGTCATTGTGGCGATGCCTATCCTAGTGTTTATTACTCGGATATTTCAACGCAAAATGCAAGTCGCCTTCGAGGAAGTGCGTTCTCAAATTGCCAATATGAACTCTTTTGTACAGGAACGCGTAACGGGAATGAAAATTGTTCAACTCTTTAATCGTGAAGAAATTGAAGCGGATAAGTTTAAAGAAATAAATGACAAACATAAAAAAGCGTGGATAAAAACTATTTTATACAACTCCATTTTCTTTCCTATTGCTGATATTATTTCGTCATTAACACTCGGGTTCATCGTGCTTTATGGCGGAATTAAAATATTAAACGGAGATCACTTTACCACTTTTGGAGATTTATTTTCGTACACCATGTTTATTGGAATGCTATTTAATCCTTTGCGTCAAATTGCCGATAAATTCAATGAGATGCAACTGGGAATGATTGCGGCGAATCGTGTGTTTGAAATTATAGATACGCAAGATCAAATTCAAGACACTGGTATTATTGAAGCCCCCATTTTTGAAGGAAATATCTCTTTCAAAGGCGTACGATTTAGTTATATTCCTGACGAAGAAGTAATAAAAGGAATCGATTTAGAAGTCGAAGCTGGGCAAACGATCGCTATTGTAGGATCAACAGGAGCAGGAAAATCAACAATAATCAATTTATTAAATCGATTTTACGAAATCAATAGCGGAACCATTTTTATTGACGATACTAATATTGAGAACTACACATTAAGCTCTTTGAGGAAACAAATAGCTGTCGTCCTGCAAGACGTGTTTTTATTTGCAGATACGATTTACAACAATATTACTTTGAATAATCCTGCAATTACTAGGAATGATGTTTTGGCTGCAGCCAAAGAAATTGGGGTGCATGACTTCATTATGAGTTTACCTGACAACTATGATTTTGATGTAAAAGAGAGAGGCGTAATGCTATCCTCTGGACAGCGCCAATTAATCGCTTTTTTGAGAGCATATGTGAGTAATCCAAGCATCCTTATCCTTGATGAAGCCACATCATCAATTGATACCTATTCTGAGGAGTTGATTCAACGTGCTACCGAAACTATTACCCAAGGTAGAACATCAATTGTCATTGCTCACCGATTAGCAACTATTGTAAATGCTGATAAAATTGTTGTGATGGACAAAGGATTGATAGTCGAGCAAGGAACACATCAGGAATTAATCAACCGTGAGAGCGGGTATTACAAAAATTTATATGATTCTCAGTTTTCAATAGCAAACTAGGCCAAAATAGAATTCGTTTACTATTTGTCTAGTATTTATGCGAATTTCAAGCTACTATGATCTAATTATGGAAACTAGTTCTACCACAATTAACTACTGATAGATCACTTTTAACGATTCCTAACAAATCTTTAAATAATTGAATCTTTAAATTTTTACGAAACAGAATAAATCCTTAAATTCGCCAAATCAATTAATTTAGAAAACTTATAAAAATGAAATACGATATCATTGTTTTAGGAAGTGGTCCAGGTGGATATGTTACAGCCATTAGAGCATCCCAATTAGGGTTTAAAGTTGCCGTAATTGAAAAAGAAAACTTAGGTGGTGTATGTTTAAACTGGGGATGTATCCCTACTAAAGCATTACTTAAATCAGCTCAGGTTTTTGATTATCTAAAACACGCTTCTGATTATGGATTGACTGTTTCATCATTTGATAAAGATTTCCCGGCAGTTATTCAACGTAGCCGTGGTGTTGCCGCTGGAATGAGCAAAGGAGTTACTTTTTTAATGAAAAAGAACAAGATTGACGTGATCAACGGTTTTGGAAAAGTAAAACCAGGTAAAAAAATTGATGTTACGGATAAGGATAATAAAGTTACGGAATATAGTGCTGACCATATTATTATTGCGACGGGAGCACGTTCACGCGAGTTACCAAACTTGCCACAAGATGGCGAAAAAGTAATTGGTTACCGCCTAGCGATGTCATTACCTACACAACCAAAAAAGATGATCATTGTTGGTTCAGGAGCAATTGGAGTAGAGTTCGCTCACTTCTATAACTCAATGGGGACTGAAGTGACAATTGTAGAATTTATGCCAAATGTTGTTCCAGTAGAAGACGAAGACATTTCTAAACAAATGGAAAAATCGTTGAAAAAATCTGGAATTACCGTAATGACGAACTCATCAGTAGAGAGAATTGACACTACTGGTAACGGAGTGAAAGCATTTGTAAAAACAGCTAAAGGAGAAGTGGTGATTGAAGCTGATATTTTACTTTCGGCTGTCGGAATTAAAACCAACATTGAAAACATAGGTTTAGAAGAAGTAGGTATTGCTGTAGACAGAGATAAAATCTTAGTAAACGCATACAACCAAACTAATATACCAGGATACTACGCTATTGGTGATGTAACTCCAGGACAAGCCCTAGCGCACGTTGCTTCGGCAGAAGGAATCAACTGTGTAGAGAAAATTGCTGGAATGCACGTAGATCCAATCGATTACGGAAACGTTCCTGGCTGTACATATGCTACGCCAGAAATTGCTTCCGTAGGTTTGACTGAAAAACAAGCTAAAGAAAAAGGATACGAATTGAAAATTGGTAAATTTCCGTTCTCAGCTTCTGGAAAAGCGCAAGCTTCTGGAAATTCAGATGGTTTCGTAAAAGTAATTTTCGATGCTAAATACGGCGAATGGTTAGGTTGCCACATGATTGGTGCTGGTGTAACTGATATGATTGCTGAAGCAGTTGTAGCACGTAAACTGGAAACTACAGGACACGAAATCTTAAAATCGATACACCCACACCCAACAATGAGTGAAGCGGTTATGGAAGCTGTTGCTGATGCTTACGGTGAAGTAATTCACTTGTAGGTTTCACTTAAAACTGATAAAAAATCCGATTTGATTTATTTCAAATCGGATTTTTTTATTCGCTAATATCAAAAAAAATGAATAGAATACCCTCAGTTTTTTATTCGAATTCACAAATAATATATTTATCAAGTCCAACTTTCTAAATCAAGAATAGCCTACTTGTTCCTTTTCGATTCTTAACATCGCATAAAACTGCTATTTTTGAAAAAATCATTTTTAAATTGTTAAAATCCAAAATAGAAATCATGGTTGACAAACCTAAAAATAGTGTCATAGAATGACAATTTCGATCCTTAAAAACGGGCATTTTATAAAGTAAAATAGGCTAAATTCCCAAATGTTAAAATTTTACGATTTTTATTTTAACAAGAAAAATTAACTATAATTTTGTAGTATAAATTATAAAATATGACAACAATTATTGACTCTCTTTGGTGGATACTACCGGTAGTTTTTTCCATCATTTTTTACAAATTCGTTTTGCGTGTTTTCTTTGGGATGGTTATTGTTCCCGAAAACAAAATTGGTTTAGTAACCAAAAAATTTGTGCTTTTTGGTGCCGATAAATCTTTACCTGATGGTAGGATTATTGCTACTAAAGGAGAAGCTGGTTATCAAGCACGTACCCTTGCTCCAGGACTATACTGGATGATGTGGATTTGGCAATACTCTGTTGACATGACTTCGTTCACAATTATCCCAGAAGGCCAAATTGGTTTAGTACTCAGTAGAGATGGAAAAGAAATCCCTACGGGCCGCATTCTTGCCCGTCGAGTAGAAAGTGATAACTTTCAAGATGCCACGTCTTTCTTGAACAACGGTGGTCAAAAAGGGCGTCAAACGGCGTTTATCACTACTGGATCGTATCGTATCAATACTTTTTTATTCGAAATTGTTATTGTCGAACAAATCAAGATTTTTGAAAACATGATTGGTATTGTTACTGCGCTTGATGGTGAACCAATACCACAAGGACAAATTGCTGGTAAAAATATCGATGGACACAACAATTATCAAGATTTAGACGCGTTTCTAGACAAAGGTGGAAATCGTGGATTGCAACCTCAAGTGATGCTTGCTGGTTCTTATTACATTAACAGTTGGGGAATCCAAATCGAACAAAACCCAATGACTGATGTACCCATCGGATATGTAGGTGTAGTGATCTCATATATTGGTGAAGATGGAAAAGATGTAACCGGCGATACCTTCAAACATGGAAACATTGTTTCAAAAGGACAACGAGGTGTTTGGATGGAACCTTTTGGACCAGGAAAATATGCTTTAAACAAGTACACGACTAAACTAGAATCGGTGCCTACAACCAACCTGGTTCTAAATTGGGCAAATGCAAGAAGTGAATCACATGATTTAGACAAAAACTTATCGACCATTACAGTACGTTCAAAAGATGGTTTCCCGTTCAATCTAGATGTGTCCCAAATTATTCATGTGCCAGCTAACGAAGCGCCAAAAGTAATTGCGCGTTTTGGAAGTATGACAAACCTTGTTTCTCAAGTACTAGAGCCTACAATAGGAAACTATTTTAGGAATTCGGCTCAAGACAGTGATGTAATTTCCTTTTTAAGCACTCGTAAAGAGCGCCAAGAATCAGCTAAAAATCATATCAAAGCCGTTTTAGACGAATATAATGTGAATGCAGTAGATACTTTGATTGGGGATATTGTACCACCTGATTCCTTGATGAAAACTTTGACAGACAGGAAAATTGCCGAAGAAGAGCAAAAAACCTATCAAACACAACGTATGGCACAAGAACAACGTCAAGGTGTTGAAAAAGAAACCGCTATTGCTGATATGCAAAAAGAAATTGTAAAAGCATCACAAAGTGTCGAAATTGCACAGCGAACAGCCGATGCAACCGTAAAAAAAGCAGAAGGAGATGCAACTAGTTTAAAACTAAATGTGAATGCAGAAGCAGAAGCCACAAAAATGCGTGCCAATGCAGAAGCAGAAGCCACTAAAGCCAGAGCTGGTGCACAAGCCGAAGCTACAAAACTAAATGCAAGTGCCGAAGCCGAAAAGATTTCGAAAACTGGTTTAGCCGAAGCTGAAAAGATCATGGCCATTGGAAAATCAACTGCCGAAGCCTACCAACTTCAAGTCTCAGCAATGGGCGGTGATAATTTTACTAAATATAAAATCACCGAAGAGATTGGAAAAGGAAATATTAAAGTAATTCCTGATGTGTTAATAACAGGAACTAACGGTTCCGAGGGTGGTATTAGTGGATTATTAGGAATGAAACTGATGGAAATGATGGATAGTTCTACAGATAACTTAAAGAAAAACAAATAATTCATTTCAAAATCCGATTTGCGAAAGCAAGTCGGATTTTTTTTATGGCGTGCCCCTACTTCCACTCCGTTGCAGTAGCGTCAGGCTATTCGCTACAATCTCCCAAAAAAGGGAGGATTTTCGCTATTATCCTTCACGCAAAGTAGCTTACAAAAATCGCTCAAATTTACTTTTTCTTCCCTCATTACACCATAACTACCTTTAATCTATTACTCAATATTTGGAAATAAATGAGTACTTTAGTTTTTCAAATGACCTATAATTCCCATTAAGTTTCCTTCTTAAATTTTAATTGGTAATCTGCAATTCTCAACTATGAAAATAAAATTAATTCTAATTGGTTTGATCGTTAGCCTTCAATCCTTTGGTCAATCGTATAAAAAAATACATCAAAAAGCGATCGTTGTCGATACCCACAATGATATCTTGATGAAGGCCGCAGATGTAGGAATTGTTTTTGACCAAAACCTAAAAGGGAAAACACATAGCGACTTAGCACGCTGGAAAACTGGCGGACTGGATGTTCAATTTTTTTCCGTTTACTGCGACGGCGATCTAAAAAACGCATTTAAATATGCTAATAGACAAATCGATAGTCTTGATGCAGTTATTGCCCGTAATCCAGATAAAATTGCAAAAGCAACCTCCTACTCTGCAATCATAGAAACTGTACAACATAATAAGCTTGCAGCTTTGTGTGGTGTCGAAGGTGGTCACATGATAGAAGACAACCTCGATAAATTAGACAATCTTTACCATCGAGGAGCCCGATACCTCACCTTAACCCACAACATAGCGCCGACTTGGGCGACAAGTGCAGTAGACGAAACATATAACCCAAATTTACTGCATAAAGGGCTCACTGACTTTGGAATACAAGTAGTAAAACACATGAACCAAATAGGAATGATTGTTGACATAAGCCATTCAGGAGATCAAACCTTTTGGGATGTTATAAATACTTCAACAAAACCCATTATGGCCTCCCATAGCTCTGTATACA
>CAWURM010000006.1:0-38151 GCA_963924965.1 uncultured Flavobacterium sp. | reverse complement strand
ATTATAAATGTTGTTATCTAAACTTGAACTACTTTTTTGCCCAATAATCAAAAACCGTTACTTTATCAGGAGCTGGATTTAAAAGTGCTACAAAGGCTTTATGAGCAGGGTCAACAAGATAGGCATCTCGATCCGCTTCACTACTGAATGTCAAAGTAAAACAATGGGTTAATCCATTATTCAAGTTTTCAGGGCTATTATTGGTTCCCCACTCTAAAGCTTTAATAACTGGGATTTCATGTTGTAAATCACTCAAAGCTTTGACCACTTTATTAATATAAGCGGGATCAGTATTTTCATTCCAACCAAATAGCACTACGTGACGTAGCAATTGTTTATTGTGCGTTTTTTGCGCATTTATAGTAACACAACTGGCCATAAATAGTAACGTAATTAGTAATACTTTTTTCATTTTATCTTTTTTTGAAATATACGAATTATTTCCATCTAGATAACAATTGGTACTTTACCGATTTTTGATTTGAAAAATGGAACTCCACTTGTATCCTATACCGCGTGAGGGATAATAGCTAGCTACCGAAGTAGCGCGAATAGCCCGACACCATTAAAAAAAGGGTCTTATCAACACTCCTGCTAATAAGACCTTTTTTTTAATGGGGGCACGCCCAAACAATTATTATCCTTTGATTTGTTTTAATGACGTTTTGATACCGCGTATTAAAGACGAACTGAAGCCGTGCATTTCCATTTCGTTTAATCCCGCTATTGTGCATCCTTGTGGGGTTGTTACACGGTCGATTAATTGTTCTGGGTGTACTTGTTCTTCCATCACCATTTCGGCGGCTCCTTTTACCGTTTGTGCAGAGATAGCCAAAGCAGTTTGCCAGTCAAATCCTATTTCGATTCCTGCCTGCATCGAAGCACGTATGTAACGCAAGGCAAAAGCAGTTCCAGAGGCAGCGAGAACTGTAGCAGCGTCCATTAATTTCTCATCGATAATAGGTGCCGTTCCTAGATCTTTAAAAAGTGCTACTGTATTTTGAGCTTTTTCTTTGTCTTTTTCATGGAAGGCAATACACGTGGCTGAAGCGCCAAATTGCGAAGCGATATTTGGCATAATGCGGATTGCACTGTTGCCAGCTCCAATCTTGTTTTGTAAATTTTCTATCGATAACCCACTTACTGCAGATGCTATTACTTTATTGGAGATTGCAGGAAGAATTTCGGCTAAAACAGTATCAACTTGGTAGGGCTTTATGGTTAAAATTACAATATCAGCTTGTTGAATATCTAAGGTGTTGTCAGTAGAAACGGTTATTCCCATTTCCTCTAAATACAAAATGCTAGACGTGTTTCTTCTCGTTATGGTAATCTGATTCCCTTGGGAAAATTTAGATAATCCTTTTGCGATGGCAACTCCTAAGTTTCCTCCGCCAATAATATGTACTTTCATGCTGGTTGTGGTTTTCCGCTGTTCGCTTCCATCTAAGGAAGAAAGAATTTATGCAGCAGGTGTTTTAGTTATAGTTAGTTTTTTAGTTGTATTAAAATCCAAGAATCGCTTTGGCTACCGCAAAATAGATGATAATTCCGAAAATATCATTAGCAGTAGTGATAAAGGGTCCAGTAGCAATAGCGGGGTCAATCTTATTTTTATTCAAGAAAAGTGGCACCAATGTTCCTAATGTCGCCGCAAATAAAATCACAACAACCATCGAGATTGAAATCGCTAAACCAACCAAATATTGTTGGTACATGATAGAATGATACCCTAATAACAATAAGGATATAATAGAACCCGAAATCATGGCTACGGCTATCTCTTTACTGAAATAACTACGGCTAAATTCTTTCAAAGAGCCATTAGCCAATCCTTGTACAACGATCGCTGATGCTTGCACACCAATATTTCCAGCTGTCGCCGAAAGTAGCGGCACAAAAATAATTAAGGTGGAATATTTCTGAAAAGCGGCTTCATTTCCTTTTAATACAAAAGAAGCGATAACTTCAATTACCATCCCGATTAAAAGCCATGGCAAACGCGCTTTGGTCAATTCAAAAATACTGTCATTTGTTTCAACGTCTTGGGTAATACCCGCTGCTAATTGGTAATCTTTATCGGCTTCATCCCGAATCACATCAATAATATCATCAATGGTGATACGGCCAGCTAGTCGCCCCAATTCGTCAATAACAGGAATGGCTTCTAGGTCATACTTTTGCATGATACGCGCTACCTCAACATCCTCTGTATCGACATTAACCGAAGTTACCTTCTTAATGTAAATTTCGGAAATTTGGGTTTTAGTAGAAGTCGTCAATAAGTCTTTTAGAGACAATCTCCCTTTTAATCTATTTTCATCATCTACCACATAAATAGAGTGTACACGGGAAACATTTTCGGCTTGCGCTCGCATTTCTTTCACGCAGGTCAAAACGCTCCAGTTTTCGTTTACTTTCACGAGCTCTTTCCCCATCAAACCCCCGGCAGTATCCTCATCATAACGCAATAAATCAATAATGTCCTTCGCGTGTTCTAAATCGTCCAGCTCAGAGATTACTTCTTCTTTTTTGGACTGCGAAAGTTCAGCGATGATATCCGCCGCATCATCTGTATTCAGCTCATCCAGCTCTTCTGCAATCTCTTTTGCAGAAAGTCTTTTTAAGATGTTTTCTCTTAAATCGTCTTCTAATTCTAGTAGTATTTCAGAGGTTTGCTCTGAATCTAATACCTTAAAAATATAGGTTGCCTCGTCAAAATCCAGTTCGTCCAGAATCTCGGCAATATCAGCGTGGTGCATATCACCAAGAAGGCGTTCTAATCCCGCGTCATCCTTGTTAACAATGTGTTGCTCTAATTCGAGTATTAAGTCTTTACTGATTTTAAATTCCATCGGCTTCGATTTTTTGGGTCAATGCTATAAATTGTGCGACATCCAGCTGTTCTGGACGAAGATCAAAGATAGCGTCTTCTCGTAAAACATCTGATAAGTTTAGTGTTTTTAAACTGTTGCGTAATGTTTTTCTACGTTGTTGAAAAGCCGTTTTCACTACGGTGAAAAATAATTTTTCGCCACAAGGCAAACTGTAATCTGCCTTTCTACGCAAACGCAAAACTCCTGATTTTACTTTAGGAGGCGGAATAAACACGTTTTCATCCACAGTGAACAAATACTCCGCATCATAAAATGCCTGTGCTAAAACGGATAATATCCCATACGCCTTACTTCCTTTTTTTTCACAAATGCGCTCTGCCACTTCTTTTTGAAACATTCCTGCAAATTCTGGAATCTGGTGTTTCAATTCTAAAGTTTTAAAAACAATTTGTGTCGAAATATTATAAGGGAAATTCCCAATAATGGCGAACTGTTTCCCCTGAAAAACTTCATTAATATCGTATCTCAGGAAATCTTTAGATATAATTTTATCTTTTAGTTTAGGATAATTGGCGTCTAAGTACTCCACCGACTCGGTATCAATTTCAATCACATAGGTATTGATGGGCTTGTCAAGTAAGTACTTTGTGAGCACTCCCATTCCAGGTCCTATCTCTAATACATCCTCGTACCCTTCCAGATTAATCGTGTCTGCAATTGCTTTGGCAATGCTCTCATCTTTCAAGAAATGTTGTCCGAGGTGTTTTTTGGCTTTTACTTTTTCCATGTTTGTTATTTAAAGTTTAAAGTTGTAAGCTTTCCCGCTTACTTTTTAAACTATTTTTAAATTAGAGAAGACCAATTGCCTCATCCAATATCTTACCTATTAACTTCAGTTTTAGTGCCTAAACACCAAAACGAAATACTTAATTAATGATCCGAAATCAATTCTAATTCCGTTCTAAACGCTAGCATTTTATCTCCAAATAATTTCGCTCCTTCTTCACGAAATCTAGGCGCATCTTCTTGGTAATATTTTTCTAAGGTTTCTTTACTATCGGTTGTATATTGAGCCGAATAAGTAACTCCACCCATTTCTTCCTCAATTAAAACACGAACTAACCGCGCCGATGAAAATTTTCCCGTAGCTAGAATTTCAGGAATATGTTTATGTTGCATCCAGATCATCCATTGGTCATGAACGCTTTCGTGTATGTTTGTGGTAACGTTATATATTATCATTTGTCAATTGGATTAACTAGTTAATTGTTTAATCGGTTAATCAAATAAACGATTAACCACTAACTTTTTTAAAGATTTTTATCTCCTCTTAATCTTCTGAAGCTTTTTCTTGCTTCTACAAAATAAATACTGTCTTCATGATTAAAGAGTATTTTTTCATATAAAGGCTTTGCCTTTTCGGGCTCGTTTACTTTTTTATTATAAATCTCAGCCGAAAAAAATAAGGCTTCGTCGATATAAATTCCGTCACTATGACGCTCTATTATAGCTTGATATTGGCTTAAAGCCAAATTATAATCGGCCATTTTTTCATAAATTTTACCTAGTCGTAATAAGGTTACCGCTTCTATTTCCTGCCCTTTAAACTTTTGTAAAATAGACTGAAACTGCGCTATTGCTTCCTGATTCCTGTTTTGATACAACAAATAATCTCCTTTGGCAAATGCCGCCAATGCCGTTTGTGTTGAATCAGCAACCGTATTGTCATTGATTAGTAAAAAATATTCTAGAGCATCATTAGCAATCAATTGTGTATTAGCGGATTTTAGTTCTTTAAACTGTTTTAAAGCCCAAGCAAAATCAGCTTTAAAATAACTAGTTTTGGCCGCTTTCAAACTGGCCTCATGCGCCACAACATCATTTTTTAAATCCATTTCTATTTGTGAATAATAAATCAACGCTTGGTTGAATTTTTCTTCATAAAGTAGAATATCTGCCAACTCCATCTTCACTTTCGCAACGTCATAATCATTCAATTGCAATTCTAATGCTTTCTTAATGATCGCTCGGCCTTTTTCTGGATTTTTTAAATTAAAAGCCACAAAATGTGCTTGAATCAGTTGCAAAGATAAGGTAAAAGGGGTAATTTCATATTCTGTTAACAAACCATCTAGTTCTGAGTTGATTGCAAGCAATTCTTTTTCTTGTGCATTATTAATCTTCAACTTTATTAAGTAGGAATGTGCCTGAACAAGCAATTCTAAATCATTAGTGTTTTCTATTACAAAGTTCAACATTTCCTTGGCTGTGTCTTGATCCTCCTCTTCAATAGCAAGCTGAATTAAACTAACAATATTAGCGAGAGATTCAGGATTACGTTTATAAATGGCTTTTTCCTGAATAAATGCTTTTGAAAATTCTTTTTGCTGAACATAGTACCAACTCAAATACCGATTCCAAAAAAGATCTTGACTTTTTTGGACTCTAAGAATTAAAGCTTTTCGCAAGGCATCACTAAAATTAACGTCTCCATCTTCAGTGATATATCTCGCTAATTGATTTTGTATGAGGATTGAATTTTGAGGATTAGCAAAAGCTTCATCAAGAAAAGTAGAAATCATCATTTCGGTATTTCCCATTTGGCCGTATAGCAATCCTTTTTGATAATTAAAGTTATAATTAGGAACTAAATCGGAGGCGATTTGATAGGATTTTAAAGCATAATCTAACAACACTTTTTTCTCAAATGAATTAGCTATGCTGTACACTTCATTTGGATTCTTTCGGATCCGGTCTAGCGCTTGATTGTAATTTATGTTCGCCCGCTCTTCTTTTTTTTGCAATTGAAAATTAAACCCTAACTCTACTAAAAGACTCGCTTGCTTGTATTTATCTAAGCGAGTTTGAATGGCTTTTTCGGCAATATCGTATTGTTGTAATTGTTGGTAGCAATCCACAGTCCTCAGGAAATACTGCATGTTTTGAGGTATACTTTCTAGTAACTCTTCGTAACTTATTTTGGCTTTTTCAAAATCGCCCTTGTCATAGTAATACTGTGCCAATTGCTCATTTTGAGAAAAACAAACTAATGAAAAAAACAGCGTGATATGTAGAAAGAGTTTTTTCATTAGTAGTAATAGTTTGTTTTTCAAACGGCTATTTAATTAACCATATAAGTCATTTAAGGTCATGTAAGTAAGTTGCTACCAAAGATGGAATTCATTAAGCAGGTTTATAAATCCAATTAGAATAAAAGATAGTCCAGCAGCATACCCTGTGAATTTTATACTAAACAATTTATTTTCTGGCATTTTGTATGCATATCGACCTATAAGTACCCCAATGGTTATATAAATTAGACTTTGAGCAATAATTTTCCAAAATGTTACTGAATCCATAACCTGATAAATTATTATTACTCTTAAAAACTTATATGACTTATATGTTAGATTTTTTAATTTATAATATCAAAACCACAGTACGGACGCAATACTTCAGGTATTACAATTCCTTCTGGAGTTTGGTAGTTTTCTAATATTCCTGCCAAGACTCTTGGCAAAGCCAATGCACTTCCGTTTAGTGTGTGTGCCAATTGGTTTTTTCCGTCTTTGTCTTTGAAACGCAATTTCAAACGATTGGCTTGAAAAGTTTCAAAGTTGGACACAGAAGAAATTTCTAACCAACGGTCTTGAGCGGTAGAGAACACTTCAAAATCATAAGTCAAGGCTGATGTGAAACCCATATCGCCACCACAAAGGCGTAATACCCTATATGGTAATTTCAATTCGTTTAGAATTTCTTTTACGTGTTCCACCATTCCGTCCAAAGCTTTGTAAGAGTTGTCTGGATGCTCTACACGTACAATTTCGACTTTGTCAAATTGATGCAAACGATTCAATCCACGTACGTGCGCGCCATATGAACCTGCTTCTCTACGGAAACATGGCGTATAGGCTGTTGTTAAAACTGGCAATTCGCTTTCGCTCAAGATAACATCTCTAAATAAATTAGTTACCGGAACCTCAGCCGTAGGGATTAAGTACAAATCATCTGTTTTGTCATGGTACATTTGCCCCTCTTTGTCTGGCAATTGTCCCGTTCCATAAGCCGAAGCTTCGTTCACCATATGAGGAACCTGCACTTCATTATATCCTGCAGCCGTATTTTTGTCTAAGAAATAATTGATTAAAGCCCGTTGCAATCTTGCCCCTTTACCTTTGTAAACTGGAAATCCTGCACCTGTGATTTTTACTCCTAATTCGAAGTCAATGATATCGTATTTTTTCACTAATTCCCAATGCGGTTGTGCTCCTTCGTGCAAAACTGGAACTTCACCTTCTTCAAAAACGTTTAGGTTTTCCTCCGGTGTTTTTCCAACGGGAACAAGATCAGCAGGAAGATTAGGTAAGGTGTATAGTTTCTCTAAAAGCTCTGCGGCAAGTGCCTCTGCGGTTTCTGCAAGTGCTTTGCTTTTCTCTTTATTTAAAACTGTTTTTTCTTTAAGAATTGCGGCTTTTGATTTCTCGCCTGCTTTCATCAATTCGCCAATGTCTTTGGACAATTTATTAGATTCAGATAAAATACTGTCTAACTCCACTTGCGTAGCGCGACGTTTTTCGTCTAATTGAACAACTTCTTCAACAACACTAGTGGCATCCATATTTCTTTTTGCCAAAGCGTTGATTACTTTTTCTTGATTCTCTCTAATAAATGCAATTTGTAACATAGCTTGATTTTATTAATCTTCTTTTTATATAATGGAAGCAAATTTAAGGAAATGTTTAATACTTCCCGCGGAAAGTTTTAAGGAAATATTTTCGCACAAAGCCACAGAGATCCATGATGTTTTGATAATTTTACGGCCTTGCCTCTTCACTTTTTCTTTGGGCTACTTTGAAAAACAATCTAAATCTTTAGGCCCTTTTAATCTCATGCCCCACAAATTCTTCTAAGGTGGCAAACATATCGTCTACTGATAATACTTCAGTATCTGGATGTGATTTTATGAAGTTGGCATTCATTTCTAATAAATTCTCTTCGATTTCAAAAAAGGTATCGCTGTTCATTATGTCTCTAGTTGGATTTACTCCTTCTAGCTTAGTTTTGAAAAACTTGTCTCTTTTGACACTACTCATTAATTGGACTTTCTTGCATTGCTGCTGAAAAAACTCCAAATGCTTTGTAGCGCCTAACAACTGCAAACCTTCTTCTATTAGCTCATTGAGTTCCAAATCCCATCGGGAACTATGAACAAATTGCGCAAAATTACCCGCAACATAATTAGAATAATAAAAATCCAAATAATAGCTCATCAAGGCATCTTCATGAATTAAATCGTCATCTATTTTTTCTTCACGCATTAAATTAATGACCGAAATATTAGAATTGATGATGTCTTGTGGGTTTTCGCTGGTTGCAGCTGTTTCTGAAATAATTATTTTGCCGAATTCCATTTGGATTTGTTTTTAAGGAGTTGACTGCAAATTTCGGGTAAAATAAAACAGAAATGAAATTACCAGCGGATTTATCTGCCGTCTGATTCCCCAGTATTTTTTTTCTGGTTCATTTTAGTAACCAAAGCTTTTAAACGAAGGGCTTTTTCTTTTTTCTCCTCTTGCAATTTCGCTTTCTTTCGATTGAGCAATTTGGTGTGTAAAGCCTTGTTTTTAGTGTTTTTTTCAGGTCCTTTGGCCATGATCGTATCTTCTTTGATTGCCTTACAAAGATACGTAAAGGTTTTATACCAATAGGCTTACTCTTTTAGGAAATTCCTTCCTTCCATATTCTGAAAATCACTACTCTCATTGAATATTCAATTCCAACATCCATAGCCCTGATCGCAGCGGCATCCTTTTCTTGCTTTCTTTAAGCAAGAAAAGATATAGCGAAGAGCAGGAAATTGCTCTCATAAAAACCGTAAAACTCTCAATTCTATTGCTTATTTTTGCACTCAATAAAATAGAATCATAATATAAGCCTATCGAAAACTATTGGTCCCATCCAGTTGTTTTAGGCGAATTACAATTGACAAATAAAAAAACAATACGATCAACAGATGATACAGAATCCAAAAAGATATACGATTACAGCAGCATTGCCTTATACGAACGGACCCATTCATATTGGCCATTTGGCGGGTGTTTACGTGCCCTCGGATATCTATTCTAGATATTTAAGATTGCAAGGAAGAGACGTTTTGTTTGTTTGCGGAAGCGACGAGCACGGTGTGGCGATTTCAATGAAAGCGAAGAAAGAAGGCATTACACCTCAGGAAGTAATTGATAAATATGATGGCATCATTCGTAAATCATTCTTAGATTTTGGAATTTCATTTGATAATTACTCTAGAACTTCGGCACAGATTCATCATGATACGGCTTCGGAATTCTTTACTACTCTATATGAAAAAGGTGATTTTATCGAGCAAGTAACTGAGCAATTGTATGATGCCAAAGCAGATCAGTTTTTGGCTGATCGTTTTGTAATAGGTACTTGCCCCAAATGTGGCAATGAAGAAGCCTACGGAGACCAATGTGAAAAATGTGGTTCTACGCTAAATGCTACCGATTTAATCAACCCAAAATCAACCATTACAGGAGATACTCCTGTTATGAAATCAACGAAACACTGGTTTTTGCCATTAGATCGTTACGAAGATTTCTTGAAAGAATGGATTCTTGTAGGACATAAAAATGACTGGAAACCCAATGTTTTCGGACAAGTAAAGTCATGGATTGATGGTGGTCTAGAGCCTCGTGCCGTAACTCGTGATCTTGACTGGGGAATTGATGTACCAGTTGCAGGTGCCGAAGGAAAAAAATTATATGTTTGGTTTGACGCCCCTATTGGGTACATTTCTTCTTCGAAAGAATGGGCCGCGAGAGAAGGTAAAGAATGGGAGCCGTACTGGAAAGACGAAGACACAAAACTGGTTCACTTCATAGGGAAAGACAATATTGTTTTTCACTGTATCATTTTCCCTGCGATGTTAAAAGCTGAAGGAAGCTATATTTTACCAGATAATGTGCCCGCTAATGAGTTTTTAAACTTAGAAGGAAATAAATTATCGACTTCTAAAAACTGGGCGGTTTGGTTGCACGAATACTTGGAAGAATTTCCAAATCAGCAAGATGTTTTGCGTTATGCTTTGACATCAAATGCACCAGAAACAAAAGACAACGACTTTACTTGGAAAGATTTTCAAGCAAGAAACAATAATGAGTTGGTAGCTATTTACGGAAATTTCATTAACCGTGTGGTAGTTTTAACCAACAAATATTACAATGGAGTTGTTCCAAGTCCGAACACTTTATCAGAGGTGGATGAAGCAACTTTGACAGAATTAAAAGCCTATCCAGCTGTGATTTCAAGTTCTGTAGAGCGTTACCGCTTTAGAGAAGCGCTTGGAGAATTGATGAATGTGGCTCGTTTAGGAAATAAATACTTGGCCGATGAAGAGCCTTGGAAAATGATAAAAACGGATGAAGGTCGTGTACAAACACAAATGTATGTAGCGCTACAAATTGCTGCGGCTTTGAGTTCACTTTGCGAACCATTCTTGCCTTTTACAGCAATTAAATTGAAACGTATTCTAAATGTCACATCGAGCGCAGTCGAGATGGACTGGAGTACAATTTCAGAAACTTCAGAATTATTGCCAGCAGGTCACCAAATAGGCGAAGCTGAATTATTGTTTGCCAAAATTGAAGACGAAGAAATTCAGAAACAAATTGACAAACTAGAAGCAACTAAAACCGCTAATATCGCCGAAAACAAAAAAGCAGAACCACAGAAAGAAGCGATTCAGTTTGATGACTTTGCAAAAATGGATTTGCGTGTAGGAACGATCTTAGAAGCAGAAAAAATGCCAAAAGCAAATAAGCTATTGATTTTGAAAGTAGATACTGGAATTGATGTTCGCACGATTGTTTCGGGAATTGCAGAAAGCTTTAAACCAGAAGATATCATAGGGAAACGAGTAACTGTTTTAGTGAATTTAGCACCAAGAAATCTTCGCGGAGTGGAAAGCCAGGGAATGATCTTGATGTCTACTAATGCTGAAGGAAAATTAGTTTTCGTCAATCCAGATACAGATGGTGTTGCTAATGGAGAGACTATTAATTAAGAACAACAAGTAGTTTTATATTCTATTCGTGAATTTGAGGTAATAATTAACCCCAAATTCACGAATTTTTTTTATCCGGCAACTCGCATACTAATTTTTATGTTAGATTTGGATATAATTTTTTTCAAAAAGAAAAACTAGCTACGCATGATCAAAAAAAGTTTCCTTTTCGTTTTATTCTTATTCTCTTCTGTTTCTTTTTCTCAAGAGGCAACCAATTCATTTCCTTTAGAATTAAAGGGGAATAGAGATGTATTTCAGATTGTAAATGAAACGACCCGAAATGTTACTCTTTTTGTTAGTGACAGAAAAGAGGTGAATTCTTTTTTACTAAATGAAAAAATGCAAATCACAGATTCAATCAAAACAGAAAGACCTGAAAGAAAATATACAGATATAGCAGGATATATTAACTCCAATAAAAACATTAGACTATACTGGACTTCTGAAGACCATAAAGAAGTTTTTACTCAATTATTCGATATAGAGAACCATACCGTTGTAAATCAAGAATACACACTCCAGTTGAAAGACGAAAAATTTATCCAAAATTTTTCGGAAAATAATCTCTTTTATGTAGTAACAATCTTAAAAGAAAGCAATTTACTTAAATTTTATGTTTTTGATTTAGAAGGGAATAGGATTGAAAAGACAATGGACCTTTCTGCTTTTAGGTTTCTTGATAAAGACAATCACAAATCGACTTTCTATGGTATTCTTAGAACGTTTATAAAACCATTGAATGCATCAATTTCATTGCAAAAAATTTCTCCGGAGAATACCACTTCACTTACTTATAGTTCAAATAAGCGCAAGTGTTATATAAAAAATAATCAATTGACAATAACGCTCGATCTTAGTTTAGATTTCACTCAATTAATTATTATTGATCTAAACACATTTACGGCTAAAGAAAAATTCATTAAAAACCCTTATGTATATTATGAAAATAGTTTAGACGTTGATTCTAATTCTTTTTTGATGGATGATAAATTATATCAAATTAAACTGTCTTTGAAAACATTAAAACTCACCGTTAAATCACTTAATGATGAGTTATTAAAAGAATACACAATAACTGATACAGAACCAATAGATTTTAAAAACTCAGAAATTCTTCAGAAAGGAACTGCTAAAATAGCACCATTTATAGTTGATAATGATCGTGTTTTAGAAAAAACAAAACAATTTTTAAGAAAGCTCCACAACTCTTCTTGTGCTATTTCATGTTATAATTTAAATGAAAAAACATTAGTCACATTAGGAAGCGTTACAGAAATTAATGGAGGCGGCATGATGATGCCAATGGGGGCTCCCGGATTTGGAGGAGGTTTTGGTTCTACTAGTATTCCAACTTTTCAATATATGTATATAAACCCTACTTATGACAATTTTAATTCTTATAAAAACAGAAAAGTAGTCTTTATTAACTGTCTTTTTGATAAGGATAATAATCATGTTTCAGGTGAATTAAAGCCAATTGCTTTTGACAAGATTCAAGAGTTTTTATCTATTGATGACAAACAAGATTCCATTTCTCTTTTTTCAAACCCAGAAAACAAAGAAAAGTCTAAAACTGTTTTCAAAATGAACTCTAATTATTATTTAGGTCATTATGACAATGAAACCAAACGTTACGTGATTAGAAAATTTACAGATTAATCAAAAACAGACTCCCTTCAAAAATTCTGATATCGTAAAAATGACCAATACCAAACCAAGATTAATGCTCGCTTTCGGGATACTTTGTATTTCCATTTTTCCTATATTAATTAAACTCAAGTTGGCCCCTGGATTAATATCGGCATTTTATAGGATGGCGATAGCGGTCTCTTTGTTATTACCTTACGTGCTGATGACTAAAAAATTTAAAATACCCGAAAAAAAATATTTGCTACTCGCGATACTTTGCGGAGTCTTATTTGCTTCGGACGTTGCCGTTTGGAATATTGCTATTCAGGAATCAAGTGCCACGCAAGCTTCTTTATTGACGAATTTATCTCCGTTATGGGTGGGTATTTTTTCTTATGTATTTTTAAAAACTAAGCCTGCCACAAATTTTTGGATTGGAACCACCATTGCCCTTTTTGGCATGGCCATGTTAGTGGGTTTTCAATTCTTTTTGGAATTGAATTTTGACACCGCTTTTATTTTGGCAGTATTGTCCGGAATTTTCTACTCCATTTATTTATTAGTGAGTAAAAAAGCACTCTCTCAAATGGATGTTCTATCCTTTATGACGATTAGTTTATTGGCTTCTACAATCTATTTAGCAATTGTATGTTGGTGGATGAACGAGCCGTTTTCTGGATTTTCTAATTCGGGTTGGTTTGTTTTATTCATTCAAGCTGTGGTTTGTCAATTGATGGCCTGGTTATCGGTTAGTTATGCGACCCAACACATGCGCCCTACACGCGTTTCATTGAGTTTATTAAGTCAAGCAGTACTTACCTCTATTTTAGCTTGGGCATTTTTGGACGAAAAAATAACACTAAACATGATTATTGGTGGTGTAATTTTACTCTTAGGTATCCGAGTTACTTTTTACACAAAATCCATTTCACTATATTCCCTATTCAATAATTCTAAAGAAAAAACCCTTCTTTCAAAATAATAAAGCATGAAAAATTTAAAAGTTATAGCCTTTGACGCGGACGACACCTTATTTATTAATGAGACCTATTTCGACGAGACGGAGAAGAAATTTTGTGGTTTGATGGAAGATTATTTATCTCATCAAGGCATTTCGCAAGAACTTTTTAAAGTAGAAATTGACAATTTAAAAATGTATGGTTACGGTATAAAGGGCTATATTCTTTCGATGATTGAAGCAGCAATGAAAATTTCGAATAATACTATTTCCATCGAAATCATTGAAAAAATCATCCAGTACGGAAAAGAATTGATAGAAAAACCAATTGTCTTATTAGATGGAGTTCAGGAAACCTTAGAAGCTTTAGACGGAAAATACAAATTAGTAGTCGCAACAAAAGGAGATTTATTAGACCAGCGCAGGAAACTACATAATTCTGGTTTGGGTAAATACTTTCACCATATTGAAGTCATGTCTGACAAGCAGGAAGTTGATTATCTCGATTTAATCAAAAGATTAGAAATAAAACCAGAGGAGTTTATTATGATAGGAAACTCTTTAAAATCAGATGTTTTACCTGTTTTAGCGATTGGTGGACATGCGGTTCATATTCCTTTTCATACCACTTGGGCACATGAAAAAATAGACCACACTATCGAACATATCAATTTTAAAGCTTTTACTACTATATCTGAAGTATTAAATATTATCCTATAAAGTAAAAGACCGTTTATTCAATTCCCTTAAAAATTCTCCCTTAAAAGATTGGGAGGCATTCCTTTGTATCTATTAAAAAAAAGATCCAAAGTAGCAAATCTACAAGCCGTTTTTAATTTATAGAATTAATTCTAATTGTTGCATAATTAACGGTTTACGATTTCTTATCGCACTACTTGTGGTATTTTTGTATGGAATTTAAAAATGAAATGAAAATGAAAAAACTGATACTTACGTTGTTAATTGCTGGGGCATTTACAACAATGAGCGCTCAAACGGGGATCGAAAAAAGCACGAATGACAATTACAACAAATGGTCTGTTGAATTGGCTGCTGGTTTTAACAAGCCACAAAGACCCATGACTTCTGGATATTATACTACTCTGATTAGTCCTTATGTGGCTGACTTCGGAATTAGATATATGTTTAACAATAAATTTGGTTTGAAAGCTGACTTGGGTTTAAACAGTTTCGAAGGTAAAAGTAGCTCTAAGGATTTCAGTACCAAATACTACAGAGTGGACCTTCAAGGAGTTGCAAACTTAGGTAGAATCATGAGTTTCGAAACTTGGACTAAATCAATTGGTTTATTAGGTCATGCAGGTTTTGGATTAGCTCAATTAGAAGATCAAAACTCGGCTTTGAAAGATAGAATGGGTAATTTTATGGCTGGTGTAACTGGACAAATTAAACTGTCAGACAGAGTGGCTTTAACCGGAGATTTCACAACAATTCTTAATGCAGCACAAAACGCAGCATTTGATGGGGCTACAGCTGGACCATCTAGAGGATTTCAAGGAATTCTTTTTAACGGAACAGTAGGTTTAACGGTTTACTTAGGTAAAAACGCAAAACATGCTGACTGGGTTATTGACAATGAAGATCGTTTAGACGGAATTGATGCAAAAATTGCCGCAATCGAAAATAAAATGCTTGATACAGATAATGACGGTGTAGCCGATTATTTGGATCAAGAACCAAACACTGCTAGTGGAGCTTTAGTAAACACTAAAGGAGTATCAGTTGACGCTAACCATAATAACGTTCCAGATGATGTTGAAAAATACATCTTGGAGAACTATACTAGTAAAACAGACAAATCTCCAATGTTAAGCAATAACGAATTAATAAAAAGCTTAATTAATGGCGGTTATGTTGCTACTTATTTTGACTTTGATAAATCAACTCCAACGAATGTTTCTACAGAAGGCATTGATTTTATCTTGACCTATTTAAGAAACAACCCTACTGCTTCTGTCGACATCATCGGTCATGCAGACGAAATTGGAAGATCTGCTTACAATGATAAATTATCTAATGCAAGAGCCGCTAAAGTAAAAAGTGTTTTAATGAAAGCTAATATAGAAGCTTCCAGACTGAATGTAATCGCTGCCGGCGAAGATACTTCAGTGGATAGAGACTCAGACTTGGCTAGAAAATTAGTACGAAGAGTTACTTTCAGAGTAAAATAACATTTTCTCAAATAAAATAAAGCCCCAAATCTAAATGTAGATTTGGGGCTTTTTATTTAGGGTTAATTAAAAAACTTATTTCTAATCTAATGCATGCTTTAAATCTTCTATAATATCCTCAATATCTTCTACTCCTACACTCAAACGAACTAAATCATCTGTAATACCAACGGCGGCACGTTTGTCTTCTGGGATGGAAGCATGAGTCATTAAAGCAGGGTGATTTGCTAAAGATTCCACGCCTCCTAATGATTCAGCCAAAGTGAATATTTTAACTTTTTCCAAAAAAGCAATTGCCTCTTCTTTTCTACCCGAAACAAAATCAAAAGAAACCATTCCGCCAAAGCCACTCATTTGCTTTTTAGCGATTTCATGAAAAGGGTGACTGGCTAAACCTGGAAAATAAACAGTTTTTACTTTCGGATGATTGTTTAAATATTCTGCCACTTTTTCTCCGTTTTCACAATGTCTTTGCATTCTTAAATGCAGTGTTTTTATTCCTCTAAGAACTAAAAAGCTATCCATAGGTCCTAACGTAGCTCCGGTTGCAAATTGTTGAAAGTGCAATTGTTGTCCCAATTCTGCTGTTTTAGCAATCAAAGCACCAGCCACCACATCCGAATGTCCCGCCAAGTATTTGGTAGCCGAATGCATAACCACATCAGCACCTAAATCTAATGGCCTTTGCAAATAAGGCGTTGCAAAAGTATTATCGACAGCCAAAAGAATATTATGGGCTTTCGTAATTTTAGCAATTTCGGCAATATCAGCTAATTTCATTAATGGATTTGTAGGGGTTTCTACCCATATCATTTTGGTGTTTTCATTGATTTTTGCTCTAACATTATCCAAATCGTTCATGTCTACATAATGAAATACAATTCCGGAATTATGATAGATTTTAGTAAACATTCTGTACGTCCCTCCATACAAATCGTCCATTGTTATTATTTCATCACCCGCTTTAAAGGAACGCAACAAACAATCAGTCGCTGCCAAACCCGATGAAAATGCCAATCCTTTTGCACCGTTTTCAATACTTGCAAAAGCTTCCTCGAGGGCAGATCTAGTAGGATTTGCAGACCTACTGTAAACAAAATCCCCAATAGGTTGCCCTGGACTGGATTGTGCATAGGTAGTAGTTTGAAAAACAGCTGGCATAACGGCTCCAGTCGTTGGATCGTGTTGTTGCCCTCCGTGTATTGTTTTTGTATTGAATTTCATACCTTTATGTGTTACGGTTTTATTGATTTTATAAAATTACCTTTAAATCTATTCTTGACAAGTCACAAGCACAAAACTTTAATTTAAAACTTCTTGATATGAAAAATATAATCCTTTGTAGTCTATTATTTTTTTCTATGGCTCGATGCTCCAAAGAATTGGTTTTTGAAGATCAATCTTTCGAAAAAAAAACAACTTTGCCTTGTAAGGAAAATTGTCCTTCGATCAGCATTATTATCCCCATTGCAAAAGACGTTCCTGATGTAGCAGCGAACATTAATAAAAAGGTATTCGCTGTTTTAAAAGAGATTGTCTACTTTGGCGAAAAGCCATATGCTGCTACCAATTATACAGATTTAACCACTTCTTTTATTGAATCTTATGAAAAACTACACAAAGAATTTCCAAACGATAGTTTTGGATGGGAAGCAAAGATTGAAGGCCATATAAAATATGTTTCAGACAGCATCTTAAATATCGAAATCAAGCATTATACCTACACTGGTGGAGCTCATGGCTATCAAGGTTTACGCTCCCTAATTTTTGACCCCGCTACTGGAAAACCTATTTCAAATAATCAATTATTTAAAGACCAAAATGCTTTTAAGGCTTTTGCCGAAAATAAATTCAGAATCAAATATAAAATTCCTAAAAACGAATCTATCAATTCGACTGGATTATTGTTTGAAAACAATGTGTTTTATTTGCCTCAAAACCTATTTTATACAGATCGGGGATTGCTCCTCTACTATAACTCGTACGAAGCTTCATCTTATGCCGATGGACCAAAAGAATTGTTATTGTCTTATAAAGAAGTAGGTCCCTTTTTACTTTTAAAATAATTACACCATTTTTCTAAGGCTAAGAATAGCACCTATATGGATTCCTTCGTGAAAACTATTAAAAACCATGGCATCTTTGACTGTCTTTAAGACAAAACCTGTTGAAGTTGGGTATTCTTGATAATTGACAAAGCTATTATTGTTAACGTCCAACTCTGTTTGATCGATTGTTGCCAATAGTAAATTACAAATTTCGTCTACTTCAGCTTGGTTAGCGTCTTGTTCCGGTTTTGTTCCTTTTTTATATTTTTCAACTAGCGTATCTGAAATTTGCATGGGAAGACCAGATAATTTATAAACTAACATTTGTTGAACTACCACTATATGTGCAATGTTCCAAATCAAATTATTATTGTGTCCCTGCGGAATAGCGTTCAGTTGTTCTAAAGTATATCCTTTTAAAATTTGAGCTAACATTTTTCGGCTCGTTCTCGTAACGTCTAAAGAAGTATTCATATTTATTTTTTTGCTAAAAATAAGCATTTTCAGTTTCAAATGAATTTTCTTTGCACAAAGATTCAGAAATTATGACAAACAAAATATACTACATTGCCTCTTGCGATACTTGCCGAAAAATAATCAAAACCTTACCAAAAGGCAATAATCTGGTTTTTAGAGACATCAAGCAAGACCCGTTAACCGAAGAGGAATTAACCGAAATGTACCAAGTATCAGGAAGCTACGAAGTATTATTTAGTAAAAAAGCACAGTTGTATAAATCGATGGATTTAAAGAATAAATCATTGACGGAAGACGATTACAAAAAATACATTTTAGAACATTATACTTTTTTAAGCCGACCTGTGTTTGTCATCGATGGTCAAGTTTATGTAGGAGGAAGTCAACAAAGTATGTTACAAGTGATGAAAGCCTTACAGCATGTCTAAACGGAATATTGCTCTTTTTGGAGCAACCTTAGTTTCTATAATATATGGTGTGACCTTCACCATTGCCAAGGATGTCATGCCTACCTACATTGATGCCTACGGTTTCATTTTATTGCGCGTTACTGGTGCTACGCTTTTGTTCTGGATTTGCTGGCTTTTTATGCCCAAAGAGAAAATTGATTTAGGAGATTTTCCTAGAATAATGGCAGCTGCTTTTTTTGGAGTAGCATTTAATATGCTAACCTTTTTTAAAGGACTAAGTCTTACGTCGCCCATTTCAGCATCAGTAATTATGGTTACTACACCCATGATTGTGCTCGTTTTATCAGCGATTATCATGAAAGAAAAAATGAAGAAGCGAATGGTTTCTGGAATTCTTCTTGGGTTAATAGGAACAGGTTCGTTAATACTTTATGGTAAATCCATTGGCTCAGCAACAAATGCAAGTTTAGGAAATATTCTGGTTCTAATAAATGCTATTTCTTATGGTTTTTATTTAATCATAGTCAAAAAATTAATGGAGAAATACAATGCTTTTACATTTGTAAAATGGATTTATCTCTTTGGTTTTTTTATGGTATTACCTTTTGGCTGGAGCCAATTTGAATCCGTGAATTGGGCCGTTGTACCTTTGTCCATTTATTGGAAAATAGGGTTTGTCGTGGTGATTTCGACTTTTGTAACCTATTTATTGAATTTGCTAACCATGAAGGAATTGAAACCCACAACGGTAGCTGTTTTTATTTATTTACAGCCACTTTTTGCCACCATTTTCGCCATTGGGTTAGGAAAAGATGATTTGAGCTTAGTCAAAATTATTTCGGCACTATTAATTTTTGTAGGGGTGTATATGGTTACCCAAAAACCCGCTATCAAAAAGGCATAAACCCTAAACAATAGGCTCTTTGTGGGTTAATTCGCTTTTCGTTATCTTTGCCTTCTTTATACAACTATATGATACAATCAATGACGGGATTTGGTAAAGCTACTTTGCAATTACCAACCAAAAAAATAACAGTAGAAGTAAAATCTTTAAACAGTAAAGGTCTTGACCTGAATGTGAGAATGCCTTCCCTGTACCGCGAAATGGAATTGGGTTTACGCACTCAAATCGCATCCAAACTGGAAAGAGGAAAAGTAGATTTTTCTATATATATCGAAAGCACCGCTGAACAAACTAGTACTAAAGTTAATGTTCCAATTGTAAAAGCATACATCAGCCAGTTAAGAGAAGTGTATGCCGCTGCAGATGAAACGGAATTAATGAAAATGGCAGTTAGAATGCCTGATGCTTTAAAAATAGAACGTGATGAAATAGACGAAAATGACTGGGTAGAAATACAAACCGTTGTTGAAGAAGCCGTTCAAAACATCTTAACTTTTAGAAAAGATGAAGGAATGTCCCTTGAAAAAGAATTTCAATTGCGCATAGGGAATATTCGTCAATACATGACTGAAGCATTAGCGCTGGACCCAGAACGTGTACAAGCCATAAAAGATCGTTTACAAACTGCCATTGCAGAACTTCAAGTAAACGTGGATGAAAATCGTTTTGAACAAGAATTGATTTATTACCTTGAAAAATTAGATATAACCGAAGAAAAAGTGCGTTTAACCAATCACTTGGATTATTTCTTAGAAACGATAAATGGAACAGAAGCCAATGGTAGAAAATTAGGTTTTATTACTCAAGAAATGGGTCGTGAAATCAATACTATGGGTTCTAAATCCAATCACGCTCAAATGCAAAAATTAGTCGTTCAAATGAAAGACGAATTAGAAAAAATTAAAGAACAAGTACTAAATGTACTATAAAACGGAACCGACAAGCCTAAACACTTTGTAGGTTTCTTATTTAAAACGATATCTAAAAGGTTAATACAACCCAATAGGAAAAGCATATTACAATGAAAAAAGGAAAGTTAATTGTTTTTTCGGCACCTTCTGGCTCTGGAAAAACGACCATCGTTAAGCATTTATTGAACCAAGCCGACTTGAATTTAGAATTCTCTATTTCAGCAGCTTCTCGTGATCCTCGTGGAGAGGAAGTAAATGGAAAAGATTATTATTTTATTTCGACTGAAGAATTTAAAAAACACATTAAAAACGAGGATTTCCTAGAATGGGAAGAAGTGTATCGCGATAACTTTTATGGTACTTTAAAAAGTGAAATTGAACGCATCTGGGCCAAAGGAAAAAATGTGATTTTTGATATTGATGTTGCAGGAGGATTACGAATTAAATCTAAATTTCCTGAGGAAACGCTAGCTGTTTTTGTAAAACCACCAAGTATTGATGAATTAAAAATCAGACTTAAAAAGCGCTCTACTGAAAGCGAAGACAAGATCAATATGCGCATTGCAAAAGCATCTGTTGAACTGGCTACTGCTCCACAATTTGATGTAGTCATTAAAAACTACGACCTAGAGGTTGCACTTGAAGAAGCCTATCATTTGGTCAAAGATTTTGTAAAATAAATTAAAAAGATGAAAATAGGACTCTATTTTGGAACTTTTAATCCCATTCACGTGGGGCATCTTATCATTGCCAATCATATGGCGGAACATTCGGATTTAGATCAAGTCTGGATGGTGGTTACACCCCACAATCCTCTTAAAAAGAAAAGTACCTTACTCGATGATTTTCATCGATTGCAAATGGTTTATCTCGCTACGGAAGATTTTCCAAAATTAAAACCTTCGGATATTGAGTTTAAATTATCGCAGCCGAATTATACGGTAAATACGTTGGTTCATCTTGAAGAAAAATTTCCCAATCATCAATTTTCATTGATTATGGGCGAAGACAACTTGAAGTCCTTGCACAAATGGAAAAACTACGAAGTGATTTTACAAAATCACGAAATCTACGTTTATCCCCGCATTTCATCTGAGGTTGACAATTTAGAACTAAAAAACCATCCTAAAATTCATCTCATTGATGCGCCAGTAGTTGAAATTTCCTCCACATTTATTCGCAATAATATTAAAGCAGGGAAAAACATTCAACCGCTCTTGCCAACAAAAGTGTGGGAGTATATTGATCACAATAATTTTTATAAAAAATAATTAAGTCAAGAGTGTCGTAAGAACAGCTTCAATTTCTTGAAAAGCGGTACTGAAATTATCATTTTTTCCTGATAATAAAAAAACATCCGTACTTGGCATTTGTGCACTATCCCATAATAATTGAATTGTTTTATCTTCTAAGAAATGTTTAGCATTGACATCCCAAACGATGGCAACTCCAGTATTTTTTGACAGGGCTCCAAGCATTTCATATTCGGACGGGACAATATAATTGGGAATCATAGATGGCCGTTTTTTATTAAAAACATGCAGCCAAAACAATTTCACATGCGGAATACCGCTATCGTGACTATACCATTTTTGTTCGTTTAACCAATTCTCCGTCGCGCCAAAATCATTGGATTTAATTGTAGACTTCAATACCGCTGCGTCAATAGTATTAGAACCAACAATGATTTGCTTTATAACTCCCACCTTTTTCTGGATGGTATCAAAGGTGTCATACTGTTTTGTAACAATTGCAAAATCGATTTTTTTAGAATCCACTAAATCAAAAAGTGAATTACTATCATAAAAACTAAAATCAATGTAATCAAATTGCGAAATAAGTGCACTACCCATACTACTAAATAAATGCTTAGATATACCAACTGTAATCAATCGATTAGCATTAAAAGCTTTGGCTCGAAAACCATTCTCCACATTTTCCAATCGATCTAGAGCCTCTATGATCAAGTTATTGAGTAACTTAGCATATTCCGTAGGTTCAACCCCTTTTGACTTTCGATTAAAAAGAGTATAACCTACATGCGCTTCCAACATCGCTATTTGCTGACTTACTGCAGGTTGGCTTATGAAAAGCTCTTTAGCAGCTAATGAAAAATTTCCGTTTTTATAGACCGATTTAAAAGTTCTGTACCATTCTAGATTAACCATGATATAAATATATTTATCACAAACATAATTTAAATTATTTTTACTAATAGCATAATAGCCGTAAATTTGTATCAACAAAATTACAAAATGAAAAAAGCAATAGTATTCGCATTAATAGCATTAACAGTAGGTTGTTTTACAGCAACCGCACAAAAATTAAAAAAAACTAAGATGAAAAAAGTATTGTTCGTTCTAACAAGTCATTCAGATTTAGGGAACACAGGTGAAAAAACAGGATTTTGGGTAGAAGAATTTGCAGCTCCCTATTATGAGTTAGTTGACAAAGGAGTTGCAATTGATATTGCAACACCATTAGGCGGTCAGCCACCAATTGATCCAAAAAGTGCTGATGCATCATTTGCAACTGAGGACACGAAACGTTTTGACAAAGACAGTGAATTACAAGCTAAATTAAGTAAAACACATAAATTAGCTGATGTAAAAGAGTCTGATTATGATGCAGTATTTTATCCAGGAGGACATGGACCATTATGGGATTTGGCTACGGATACCAATTCTAGTGCTTTAATTGCATCATTTTACACTAGCAACAAGCCGGTAGCTTTTGTATGTCACTCACCAGCGGTTTTGAAAAACGTAAAAGTAAACGGAGAATTTTTAGTAAAAGGTAAAAAAGTAACCGGATTTTCAAATACTGAGGAAGCGGCAGTAGGATTAACAGATGTAGTTCCGTTTTTATTAGAAGATGCATTGCAAGCTAATGGAGCCACTTACTCTAAAGGAGCAGACTGGAATCCATACGCAGTAGAAGATGGATTATTGATTACGGGGCAAAACCCAGCATCCTCTAAACTAGTGGCAGAAAAATTGTTAGATCAATTGAATGCTAAAAAATAATAATACTGAGAAGGCTTTATCGGACTCCAATTTTTTCTTAAAATTGTAGCTGTAAAGCCTTTTTAAATTTAAAAATTCTAACTATGTTAAACTTTGAATTATATAACCCAACCAATTTAGTTTTTGGTAAAGGTCAAATAGAAAAATTAGGAAGTCTTGTGCCTGCTGGAGCAAAAATTTTATTGGCTTACGGTGGTGGAAGTATCTTTAAAAACGGAATCCACGAACAAGTAATCAACAACCTTAAAGGACACGAAATTGTAGAATTTTCCGGTATTGAAGCAAATCCACATTTTGAAACTTTAATGAAAGCAGTAGCTATTGTAAAAGAACAAAATATAGATTTTATTCTAGCAGTGGGTGGTGGATCTGTCATTGACGGGGTAAAATTTATTTCGGCGGCAGTTCATTTTGAAGGAAATCCAATTGATATTTTACAAAAACGCATCTTGATTAAGGAAAATGCGGTGCCTTTTGGAACTGTTTTAACTTTACCTGCAACAGGAAGCGAAATGAATTCAGGTGCAGTGGTAACGATTGAATCAACTAAAGAAAAATTAGCTTTTGGTGGTTCCGCTATGTTCCCAAAGTTCTCTATCTGCGACCCAACTGTCATTGAATCTTTACCAAAAAGACAACTACAGAATGGTGTTGTTGATGCCTATACGCACGTTATGGAGCAATACTTGACGTATCCTCACGAAGGGTATTTACAAGATCGCATTGCTGAGGGAATTTTACAAACTTTAATAGAAGTTGGTCCTAAAGTAGTTGAAAATCCAAAAGATTATGCCTTAGCTTCTAATTTTATGTGGAGTTGTACTATGGCTTTAAACGGTTTAATTCAAAAAGGAGTTCCAAGCGATTGGGCTACTCACATGATTGGACACGAATTAACGGCTTTGTACGGAATTGATCATGCTAGAACTCTAGCCGTAATTGCTCCAAGTTTATACAAAGTAATGTTTGATACTAAAAAAGGTAAGTTAGCACAATACGGAAAAAGAATTTTTAACTTAGAAGGAACAGAAGACGAAATTGCTACGGAAGCCATCATTAAAACGGTTGAATTTTTCCATACCATGGGAATGGATACAAAACTATCCGCTTATACAACAGACTATAGCCAAACAGCTGATTTTATTGTAAATCGTTTCGACGAAAGAGGATGGAAAGGATTGGGTGAAAAACAAAATATCACTTTAGACAAAGTAAAAGCTATTGTAGAAATGAGTTACTAATTCAAAATACTGATTAAGTCAGTGTGAAATAAAAAGGCGTTCTTGATAATTATCTAGGACGCCTTTTATGGTAACACCAAAACAAAACTAACTAACTCAATTTTCATTTATATATTAAAAACTTAATTTATAATCAGTTACAACGTTAATACAATTTATTTATTGTATCAAATTATAAAAAAAAGTGTTTTTATTTTATTGTTAATTAATTGTAGCACTAAAAAACAGTCATTTCCTAATTTATTTTTTTATTTAATTAATCCATTTTTAAGTACTTTTGGTTAAATTTATTAAAAAATGGCCGAAAATATAAAATTTGCAGTAATAGGTGGTGGAAGTTGGGCAACAGCAATCACAAAAATGTTATGTGTAAACCTATCTGAGGTTGCCTGGTACATGCGTAATGAATCAGCTATTGAACATATAAAGACGTACAAGCATAATCCCAATTACTTGAGTGCCGTGGAGTTTGACACTCAAAAACTCAAATTAACTAGCGACATAAATGAAGCTATTGCTTACGCCGATTACCTTATTTTTGCTATTCCATCCGCTTTTTTAAGTGATGAGTTAGAAAAATTAACCGTCTCACTGAAAGATAAAATAATCTTCTCCGCCATTAAAGGAATTGTTCCTGAAACTAGTTTAATTGTAGGGGAACATTTTCATATTAAATACGACATCCCTTATTATAATATTGGTGTAATTACAGGACCTTGCCATGCAGAGGAAGTAGCATTAGAGCGTTTATCTTACCTTACTATAGCTTGTGGCGATGCTGATAAAGCAAAATTAGTTGCCAAAAATTTATCTGGAAATTTCATTAAGACTAAAATTACCGATGATATCATTGGAACTGAATATGCTGCCATGTTAAAAAATATCTACGCTATTGCAGCTGGAATGGCGCATGGACTAGGGTATGGCGACAATTTTCAATCTGTATTGATGAGTAATGCTATTCGCGAAATGAAGAAATTCATTAGAAAAGTGCATAAAATGAAACGAAACATCAATGACTCAGCTTATTTAGGCGATTTACTGGTAACTGGATATTCTGTTTTTTCAAGAAACAGAACCTTTGGAAATATGATTGGTAAAGGCTACACCGTTAAAAGTGCGATGATGGAAATGAATATGGTTGCAGAAGGGTATTACGCCACAAAAAGTGCCTATAAACTCAACCAAGGTTATCAAGCAAAAACTCCTATTGTAAATGCCGTTTATGAGATTCTTTATGAAGGAAAAGATGCAAAAACAGTTTTCAAAAAACTAACCGATCAATTGGATTAATTTAATGTTACAATAAAAAGATGATTATGAGTGAAAGGTGGAAATATCAAATTAAAACAGGTGGATCTTGGGGTATTTTCATGAATGCATTTATGATTCTATTTGAAATCAAACAAGTTCCTTTTGTCGAACAAGTAGCAAAACCTGAATTTTATGTTAGAGGTATACTCTATATTTTCATTGGGATATTTGTATTAGGTTACTTCACCTGGAAATCAAAAATCAAGAGAGAGAATACTAAATAACCTACCTTACAATAACCCCGTCAACAAATAAGATGGGAACTTCCTCAATTTCTGATACAGAATCAAAGTTGGCTTTAAATATGAATTTTTTATCATATAATTTATTTCCGATAAAATAAGAAACCGAGAATTCATTATTAAGGGTGAGAACGCTTTTTTCAATCATCTCAATTTTCACCACTGAAACTGCAGGAACTTCCACAAAAGCATGACGTAAAGTAGACGTTTTTTTCATTTCTCCGTCTAGAGTTCCAAATGCTTTTGAAACGACCATAACACTTTCGATCAAGAAATCACTGTCGTTTACTAAGTACGCAAACCACACTTTTTCCATAAAATCGTCACTCCATTCTTGGACTGCAGCTACAAAAACGTTTTCTACTTCGGGAATTTGAATGTCTTTTTTCATAAGATAGTCTTAAAGTCTAAGGTCCAAAGTCATAAAGGCGAACATCACTTATGCAGATACATTCGACTTTTGACATTACAACTTTCGACTATATTGAGGCTTTAAATTGCTCTAAGAAACGCACGTCATTTTCATAAAACATACGAATATCTCCTATTTGATAATTCAACATAGCGATTCTTTCGATTCCCATTCCGAATGCAAAACCAGTGTATTCATCAGGATCAATACCGCAATTTTTAAGAACATTAGGATCTACCATTCCGCAACCGCCAATTTCTAACCAACCGGTTCCTTTGGTAATTCTATAATCCGTTTCGGTTTTTAAACCCCAATAAATATCAATTTCGGCACTTGGCTCAGTAAATGGAAAATAAGACGGACGCAAGCGTATTTTTGATTTTCCAAACATCTCTTTGGTGAAATGCAATAAGGTTTGCTTCAAGTCAGCAAACGAAACGTCTTTATCAATATACAATCCTTCCACTTGGTGAAAGATACAGTGTGAGCGCGATGATACAGCCTCATTACGAAAAACTCTTCCCGGAGAAATCGTACGAATAGGCGGCTTGTTATTTTCCATGTAACGCACCTGAACAGATGACGTATGGGTACGTAACAAAATATCAGGATTAGTTTGAATGAAAAAAGTATCCTGCATATCACGTGCCGGATGGTATTCTGGCAGGTTTAAAGCGGTGAAATTGTGCCAGTCGTCTTCGATTTCTGGACCTTCGGACACATTGAAACCAATGTTTGAAAAAATATCGATAATTTGGTTTTTAACCAATGATATTGGATGGCGTGAACCAATCGTGATAGGCTCGCTTGAACGTGTTAAATCACCATATAAACCTTTACTTTCCTCTTTATTCTCTAAAGATTCTTGGATAGATTTTACTTTTTCTTCGGCTGAAGACTTTAGCAAGTTGATTACTTGGCCAAATTCCTTTTTTTGCTCGTTAGGAACGTTTTTAAATTCGGCAAAAAACTCTTTCAAAAGTCCTTTACTTCCAAGAAATTTAATGCGGAAAGTTTCTAATTCTGCTGCATCCTGCGTCGAAAAAGCTTGTGCTTCACCAATATATTCTTTTATCTTATCTATCATTTTCATTCAATAATTGCGTGTGCAAATTTACAAAATTTGTTTCAGCTTTAAAGTTTAAAGTTTAAAGTTTCCCGAATAAATTGTGAGATTACTATTTAGGTACTATTAATGTTTCGAATACTACAAAAACTGTTGACTAATGCTTACTGTATTACTTCTCTTTCCAGAAAATAATTAACAATGGCCTCTTTCATTAAAACCGATTGTTCACCCGCTCTAAGTGCTGGCAACTCCTCTTTTACACTATAATGTGGCCAACCGTCTTCATCAAAAAATTCAAATTCATAAAACCCATAAGGCTCTAGTAATCGACAAATGGCGATATGCATTAAATTTAGCTTTTCGTCTTTTTTATATTCCCTGTGTACTTTTCCTAATTCTTGTACCCCAATTAAATAAATGATGGCATCTAAATCTAAAACTTCTCCTTGTGAGAATTGATCAGATAATATAGTTACAAGCTGTTCCCAGCGTTCTTTAAGTTGTGTGTCTCTTGACATTGTATTAAGTATGAATGATAAATTATAAATTGTGAGTTCCTAATCTATTAAATTATTTCGGCAAAGATAACAACTTGAAAATTGACAATGGATGTTTGATAATTCTTTTATATTTGTTGTCTTATCATTGCTAAACTTATTTTATGGGATTTTTGGATATTGTTCTGGGTGGATTGCTAATTTATGCTTTGTTTAAAGGGATGAAAAACGGTCTTTTTGCCGAACTGGCTTCTCTCATCTCCTTGATTTTAGGAATTTATATCGCTATTAAATTCTCCTATGTTGTGCGAGAAGTGGTTTCCAGTCATGTTTCGTGGTCCCCTAAAAAAATAGAAATTATTGCTTTTGGTTTAACTTTTATCCTTGTTGTAATTGCGATTCACCTTTTGGCCAAAATTTTCACTGGCATTATGGATTTCGCTTTTTTAGGCTGGATCAACAAACTGGCAGGTGGTTTCTTTAGTGTAGTAAAAACCATATTGCTGTTGAGTATTGTTTTCAATCTTTTTCAAAAGATCAACATTAACAACCTACTTGTCAAAGAGGAAACCTTTAATAAGTCTATCTTTTACAATCCTATTCAAGAAACATCGAAGTTCATTTATCCAAAACTACAAACTTGGTATGATGATTTTAAAAAAGAAAAAAACACCCTCAATCCAACCGATAAAAAAGAGTAATTTATTTTACTTCTTTTATTGATTTGCTTTCTATCCAACCCTCCGTTCCATCGGTTAGTTGTACTTTTTTCCAACCTTCAACAGCTTCTTCAACAAATACTTTTGTGCCTTCATGCAAGACTACAACAGTTGATGCCATTTTTTGAGGTTCGCTACGAACGTCTGTCATTTCGGCAAAAACGATGGCGGGTTTTTCATTTTCAAAATGACTTTTTTCAAAAATGCCTGCCGCAACACTAATCATTAGCATAAAAACTACTACAAACATCGAGAAGAAAAATATTCTTTTTGAGACCGTTATTTGAGAAAAATAATACCCCATAAAAGACAATAAGAACAACACTGAAAACCCTATTGAAATCCAAGCCCAAGTATTGTAATGATAGATGGCTGTGAAATCACGCAGCAATTTACCAAACCCTACTTTTGGGATTACTTTTATTTCGTCTATTGTTCTCTTTTGAGCAAATCTTAAATTATTTTGTACGTCTTTATCATTTGGTTTTAAAACCAAAGCCTTTTCATAATTGTAAATAGCTGGAGCTACTTTATTTAATTTATAATAACAATTTCCTACGTTATAGTATAATTCAGCTGAGTGTTTATGGACATTCACAACACTTTCATAGGCATTTAAAGCTTGCTGATATTTTCCTTTTTGGTATAAATCATTCCCTACCTCAAAGCCCGTTTGAGCAATGAAAACCTGAGAAGTCAATAACAATACTAGGTATAAAATATTTTTCATTGTAATCGTCAATTTTTAAATCTGCTTTTCTAAATCAGAAATTATTGAAACTGCTTTATCATAATCATTTTGAATGGTTGTACTGGAAGCGGGAGCATACCGCGCCACTTCACAGTTTTCAGTTAGTGCAATAAAATCATTGACTACATCCGAATTCGCATTTCTAGTCAATAGTAATTCCTTAATATTGTCTTTGCTCATTTCTGAAGTTTCAATATGCAATTTAGCTTTTAGGAAATTATGCATTGCTTTTTCTAGGGCCACATAAAACGGTTCTTTATTATTAATTTGTTTCTTGGCTTCTGATAAATATTTCCTTGCTAATTTATTGTTTCTTCTTATTCGATTCCCAACAATATCACCATCAATCGCTTCTTTTTTCTTTCTCAATAAAACAATAATTGGAACAATTAAGAACGGTAAAAACAGTAATCCCAAATATAAATTAGACCCAAAAAAATCATCTCTTCTTGTTGGTTCTAATTTTGTCTTAAGTTTTATAAATTTAAATTGTTCTAGAACGGTTACTGTATTCTTAGTCGTTTTTGAATTCAGATTCTCAGCAGCTCGCGTATCAGTAGGGCCATCCAGAACATTAATCATAATTTCAGGAGAGCTGATGGTTTTATAAGTTCCTGTTCCCAAATCAAAATAAGAAAAACGAAGTGGTTTTACGGGATAATTCCCTTTGTATTGCGGCACGATTGTGTAACTGTCAGTCACTTTTCCGGACATGCCTGATAAAGAAGTATTGACTTGTTCATTGTGAACTGCATCATACATTTCGAGTGCGTTAGGCACTACTGGTTTTGGCAAATTAAATAATTTCATATTTCCTTTACCGCTAACACTCACATTTAATTCTAGACTTTCCCCGTTTTTTAAGTCGGTTTTTGTTGGACTTACTTTAAAGTCAAAAGCACCTACTGCTCCCGAAAAATCCTCTGGTTTTCCTGCTTCGGGTAGTGCTTTCACTGTAATATTTTTGGCTCCAGCCGAAACTCTTTTATTTCCTTCTGTCAAAATTACTTGTCCAAACATATTTCTACGATTGGTTGGTAATTGCACATCGATGTCTAAAGAAAGTGGTTCTATTGTTAATTTTCCAGTTTTCTGAGGGTATAAAACAGTTTTTCGCAATACTACATAACGGTACTTTTCTCCCTTAAACATTCCTTCTTCGGCTACTAATTGCTTAATGTCTATATTTTGACTCCAAAAATCATTGTATTTGGGTTTATTCAATTCTCGCCAATTGGTAATACCTATATTATAACTAAAATATAGCTTGTAAACTACGGTAATAGGCTCGTTGATGTAAGGGTTTGTCTTAGAAATATCCGCCACAAGATAAATATTATCCGATGCTGAAATACTCGTGTCATTAGGATCTTTTGGTTCTTCAATTGCAGCGGTAACGGTTATTTTTACTGGAGAAGTCTTGTACACTTGACCATTGTACTCTATAGTCGCTTGCCTAATGACTAGATTTCCTTTTTGATTTGGTAAGAGGTAGTAGGAATATATTTTTTCAAAAGAACTACGCCCATTTACCCATGACTGACTTACCTGTTGACTAGGTCCCGCAATGACTCTAAATCCTTCAAAAGAAGGTTCACTAAAATTATCACCATCAATATTCATAATAAAGTCAATACGCAGTCGCTCATTGAGACCAAGAGTCGCTTTACTTACTCTAGCCTCAAATTGTACTTGAGCCATAAGTCCTTGAAAACTTAATAGTATTAAAATTAAATATTTTTTCATTACTTGTTTAAATGTTTATTCGTTTCATTGTTAATCCCTTTTCGATCAAAACAAAAAACCAAATCTTACCAATCTTTTTCTGTTTTTGTTGGTTTTCCTTTTACTTTTTGTGCGTTTACTTTGTCCTGAATTTTCTTTTCTTCATTATTGACCGCATCTAAAAGACTCTCTAGACGTTGTTTGGAAATTCCACCAGGAGTTGGTTTTGGTTTTCCATTATCCTCTGGTTTTTCGTCTTTCTTTTTGTCCTTATCTCCTTTGTCGTCTTTTTTATCTTTGTCTTTGTCTCCGTCTTTTTTGTCCTTGTCTTTATTATCTCCGTCCTTTTTATCCTTATCCTTGTCTTTTTTGTCCTTATCCTTGTCTTTGTCTTTTTTATCCTTGTCCTTCTTGTTGTCTTTGGGCGGATTTTCTTTTAGCATCTTTTTGGCCAAGGCATAATTATATCGTGTTTCCTCATCAGCAGGATTATTACGCAGTGCGTTTTTATAGGCTTCTACCGCTTCTGTATAATTTTTTTCTTTCATGAACACATTCCCCAAATTGTGGAAGGCTTTGTGTTTTTGAGACCTTGTTTTGGCCTTTTTTAATGCAGTTACATAGGCATATTTTGCTTCTGATGCTTGATTTTGTCTATAAATTGCATTTCCTAAATTATATGGAGAAACCGTTCTATTGGGAAATTTAGAATGTGAAATTCTATAATTGGCCTCGGCATCAACAAATTTATTTTGTGCATATTCTTCATTTGCTTTGGGTAGATTTTTGTCTTTTTCTTGGGCAAATACTCCACCATATCCCCAAATCAGGAATAGAGAAAAGGAGAATATGTATTTTTTAAAATTTTTCATTTTTCAATTATTATGTTAATCCTCGAATGTAAAAACAGTACAGGAATTGACATTTGTTCTTTATTCGTTAAATAAATTCAGCTTCTTAACCCAGCTTGTTTTTCTTTCTAATAGGAAAAGATCCAGAAACAATAAGATAAAAGCAAACCCCAGAAACCATTGAAACTGAGATTGAAAATCAGCCATTTGCGTAGCTTCAAATTCGGTTTTCTGAATTGTGTTCAAGGTGTTTTTTACGTACTCTAGCACTTCCTTGGTGTTATTACCATCTACATAACCGCCTTTTGTTGCTTTGGCAATCGTTTCTAAACTCACACGATTTAATTTTGAAACCACGACTTGATCGTTATTATCCCGAACGTAGCTTTCTACAATTCCGTTTCTTTTCAAGGGAATAGTTCCTCCTTTTTCGGTTCCAAGTCCTATTGTAATGATGCGCATTCCTTGCTTATTGGCCTCTTCAGCTGCTGCTTGCGCTCCTTCTGAATGGTCTTCTCCATCTGATATCAAAATTAGCAGCTTGCTTGTTTTGCTTTTATCATCAAAATACGTAGCCGATAATTGTATGGCTTCATCTAGTGATGTTCCTTGAGAGGAAACCATTTCGGTATTCATACTTTGCAAAAACATCTTAGCTACGCTGTAATCGGATGTTATGGGTAAAACTGGAAAAGCACTTCCCGCATAAGCCACAATCCCGATACGGTCATTCCCCAACTGATTGATAATTTGTGAGACTATCTGTTTGCTTTTTTCCAAACGACTCGGTGCAACATCTTCCGCAAGCATACTTTTAGATACATCCATCGCAAAAACAATATCAATTCCTTCTCGTTTTACGGTTTCCATTTTAGTCCCAATTTTCGGATTTACCAATCCCAAAATCAATCCTGTAAAGGCTAATAAAATCAGAACAAGTTTAAAAACCGGTTTAAAAACAGAACGCTCTGGGCTTAATCTTTTTATTAATTCCAGATCTCCAAATTCACGTTGTTTTTTTATTTTCCAATAAAAATTCAATAAGTATAACGCCACCACTATTGGTAGTATAAAAAGGAGGTATAAATATTTTGATTCGTCTAATTCCATATTTTTTTAACCACAAAGGGCACTAAGTTTTTACACAAAGCACACCAAATTATTTTAAATTATAAAGTGCCATTTATCACTTTATTTACTCCATTTTTTAATACACTAAATAAAACTTCTATAAACCGTGTTTCTCAAACCAATTTCTGCCAGGAGTAAAAATCCTGCAAGCCAAACAAACGGCCTAAATTTTTCATCGTAATCGTAAAATTTAAGCTCTTCGATTTCCGTTGTTTCTAACTTGTTAATTTCTCCATAAATGGCAGCCAACTTGCTGTTACTTGTTGCTCTAAAATATTTTCCTTCTGTTTTTTTAGCGATACTCTGCATCAATCTTTCATCGATTTCCACCTTCATCATCTGAAACAAAAATTGCCCGTTTGGAGCTACCGCATAAGGAAATTCGGCCATTCCATTAGTCCCAATTCCTATTGTATAGACTTTTATTCCATATTGTTTGGCGATATCAGCGGCCGTTTCTGGTTCAATAAAACCCGCATTATTCACCCCATCAGTCAATAGAATGATTACTTTACTTTTGGCCTTGCTATCTTTCAATCGGTTTACTGCTGTTGCCAATCCCATTCCAATTCCGGTTCCGTCTTGCAAAACATTATCGTATTTAATGCTTTTTATCGCCTCGAGTACCACCGCCTTATCACTTGTAACCGGTGTTTTAGTATAAGCCTCTGATGCATAAACAACTAAACCAATTCGGTCATTAGGTCTTTGCTCTGCAAAATCAGCGGCTACTCTTTTCAGCGCTTCCATTCGGTTTGGCTTCAAATCTTTGGCAAGCATACTTCCGGAAACGTCAATAGCCATTACAATATCAATCCCTTTTGTCGTCTTCGTTTTATTACTAATGTCTACGGTTCTTGGTCTTGACATAGCTACAATTAAAGAGCTTAAGGCTAGTAAACGCAATACACTTAAAAAAGGTTTCAGCTTTGCCCATATAGAAGGAGTCGCCTTGAATCCTTGAATGGAGCTAATCTTTAAAGTTGCCGATTGCTTATTTCTTTTAAAAACTAACCAAATAATCGCTAGTGGAATTAAAAGAAACAACCAGAAAAACTCCGGATTTAAAAATGTTATTTTACCCATTATTTACTTAATTGTTTTAATTCAACGGAGCTCAATACTCTATCGGATATTTCATTTGCATAGGAATCTCCTTCTTCGTGGAAAATCATAATTTGCTGTAATCCTCCATCTTGGCTAAACAGCAATATTTCGTAGTATAGTTTTTCACTGCTCTTTGACGCATCATTTAATCTAGAGAACGTTCCATATCCTTTTAAACCACTCACGCCATCAGGTGTTTCAAAATCTTCTTGTTTCACAATCATATTTTGTGCGCCTTGAGATTCTAGTGCTTGAAGTGTTGCTTCCATTGATTTTTTCAAATCCACTGAAACCGAATCTTGTTTGTACTTATAAGTAGAAACCATCAAGTAGAAATTATCTAGAACACTACCATAAGCAAAAGAATTCATGTCTTTAATGAGAGCCATTCCATTCTTTGGTAATGATTTTGTCAAGTCTATCCTTTTGAGGACTTTTGGTGTTTCTATGATAATTCCTGGATTCCCATATTCACTTTTCACCCACTCGCCTTCTAATAACTCTTTAGTAGGATGGCCAAGGATGTTGTCTTTTACGTAATCAAACCCTTTGGTAACAATAAAGAAAACGGTTGTCGCAATCAATAAAAAGAGAACGGATGCTATAGTAATAGCGATTCGCTTATTTCTTTTTTTCTTCAACTGTATTTGGATTTGCTTTTGTCTTTGCGCTTCATTCAACAGCGTATCTTCTTCCATTTCGACCTCAACGGGAATGGCATTGTCTAGTGTTAAAATGGCTTTTTGAATTTTATTTCGATCCTCAGTAATTTCATATTCCAATGGTTTTGATTTGGCAAATTTCACTAAATCCGCTTGTTTCAAAACGCGTTCTAAATTTTCAATTGTTTCTTGAGAAATCGCCATTTTCTTTTTGACAGAAGCCGCTCTAAGTCCTAAAATTAGCTCCGAAGTGGTGCTTTCCATGGCAGGAATTTCTATCGCTTCTTCGATATAATTTCTGGCAATATCTGTCAATTCGCTATAATAGGATTTTATTTCCCCTTTTTGCCAAAGTTCTTTTTTCTCTAAATCGTTCAGTAAGTTTGTCGCTCTTTCAATAGGAGTCTTGTACACTTCTTTTTCAATAACTTTCTTTTGTTGCTTTTTAATGTACCAATACACCAAAGCTCCAATTCCTGCGATCAAAGCAATAAATAAAAGATATTTCCACCAGTCTCCAATTGTGCTTTTTACAGGGACAATATCTTTGATATCATACATTTTTTGCTTCAAAGTATCCACTTCAACATTAGCAACTTCTACCTGAAGAGAATCAGAATAATAGGGTTTATTGTTAATCAAGATTTTTATACTTGGTACCGAATATTTTCCAGAGTCAAAATGCGTTAATCCGTATTTCTTGATCAATTCATAACGGTCATTGTTTTTCACGGTGTCAATAGGATACGATCGAATTACTTCAAGCGCTCCTATATTTTTTAACTGTGGAAAAACCACCTTGGATAAGGTATCTACATCCGTTTTTAGAGTCAGTTTAAATTCTGCTCCAATTTTATTTTTTGTGGTATCTATACTTGTAACGACTCTTTTTTGTTGGGCAAAAACGGCAACTGAAAGAAGTAGTACGAGTAGGGTTATATATTTTTTCATATTTATATCTCGAAATTTTTTGATTTTAGATTGTTGATTAACGATTTATGATTTATTCAAAATCACCTATTGTTTTTATATCTAAAATTTAAGTATTTCAAATTTGTTTTTGCTGTTTTAATACTAGAAACGTAAATAGAAATCCCATTCTTCATTCGAAGAGTATTATCTCGATTTAAAGTAACTCAATAATTTAGTGACATAACTTTCATCAACTCGAGTGTTAACTACTCCTGAACCTGACTTACTAAAGGTTTCTTTAAAATACACTAATTTATCATTGTAGTATTTCTCATAATTGAATCGCACTGTTTTTGAACTTGTATCGATTAATTGTATTTCTCCAGTTTCGGCGTCTTGCATGGGAACCATCCCTATATTTGGCATGCTTTGTTCTCTAACGTCATACACACGAATACCAGTAATATCATGCTTTTTTGAAGCAATCTTTAATGTTTGCTCATAATCCTCACACATAAAATCCGAAATCATAAATACAATGGCTTTCTTTTTTTGAGTGCTGGATAAAAACTTTAACGCTTGGGCAATATTTGTTTTATTGCTTTTTGGTTGGAATTCTATTAATTCTCTAATAATTCTCAATACGTGCGACCTTCCTTTTTTAGGCGGAATGTACAATTCTATTTGGTCTGAAAACAGAATCAATCCTATTTTATCATTATTCTGAGTCGCCGAAAATGCCATTGTTGCCGCAATTTCAGTAACGATGTCCTTCTTAAATTGACTTTTCGAACCAAAACTTTCTGACCCTGATATATCCACCATCAACATCATGGTCAATTCACGCTCCTCTTCAAAAACTTTTACATGCGCTTCATTGTATCGAGCAGTTACATTCCAGTCAATGTTTCGAATATCATCTCCATATTGGTATTGACGTACTTCACTAAAAGTCATTCCACGTCCTTTGAAAGAAGTGTGGTATTCCCCGGAAAAGATATGATCGCTCAACCTTCGGGTTTTGATTTCTATTTTACGTACTTTTTTTAATAGGTCTTTTGTATCCATTTCTTTAAAATTGTTTAAAGTTTAAAAAGTTTAAAGTTTCAAGTAACCAAACAAGACACTTTAAACATTAAACAACTTTTTAAGGCACTTCTACTTCGTTTATAATTTTATTGATGATATCTACAGAGGTTATATTTTCAGCTTCGGCTTCATAAGTCACTCCAATTCTATGGCGTAATACATCATGAACTACCGCACGAACATCTTCTGGAATTACGTATCCACGACGTTTAATGAAAGCATAACATTTAGCTGCATTGGCTAAATTGATACTTCCACGTGGAGAAGATCCAAAACTAATTAATGGCTTCAAATCGGCTAATTTATATTTCTCTGGGTAACGCGTAGCAAAAATAATATCAAGTATGTATTTCTCGATTTTCTCATCCATATACACTTCACGAACTGCTTCTTGCGCACGTAATATTTGCTCTACTGAAACCACTTGATTTACTTTCTCGTAAGATCCTTTTAAGTTTTGACGAATTACCAAACGCTCTTCATCCATTTTTGGATAATCGATAACCGTTTTCAACATAAAACGGTCTACTTGCGCCTCTGGCAATTGGTAGGTTCCTTCTTGTTCAATTGGGTTTTGAGTGGCCAAAACTAAGAAAGGTCTTTCTAATTTAAAAGTCGTGTCACCAATAGTCACTTGCTTTTCTTGCATCGCTTCAAGCAATGCTGATTGTACTTTGGCCGGCGCACGGTTAATCTCATCGGCAAGGACGAAATTAGCGAAAATAGGTCCTTTTTTTATCGAGAACTCATTTTGTTTAATGTTATAAATCATAGTACCCACCACATCTGCAGGTAATAAATCGGGTGTAAACTGGATTCTACTAAATGAACCATGAACCGCTTGAGAAAGCGTATTGATGGCTAACGTTTTGGCAAGTCCTGGAACACCTTCTAATAAAATATGCCCTTGACCTAAAAGTCCAATTAACAAGCGTTCCACCATGTGCT
>CAWURM010000005.1:0-7694 GCA_963924965.1 uncultured Flavobacterium sp. | reverse complement strand
GTTTCTTGTTTGGCATTCGAACCAATAAAACCAGTCAGCACCAGAACAGCGTCTTTGTTTTCTTTAAAAACTTGGATAATATTCTTTTTTGAAACGGCGTCCAAAGGCTGCGCATCTCCAAAATTCGAGTCGGTTACAATCAATTCTCTCGTATCAGCAAGCTTTGCAGAAATGTTTTTTTGATTCAATAAAAACACCAATAATTTTGCCGAAAGCACTTCACCTTGAGCTAAAACTTGATCTTTAATTTTAGGGCTGTAATCCCCAATCAAACTAACGCCTTCAAATAGTTTGTCTAGTTTCTCAAATTCTGTTGAAAAGTCAACGGCTTCAAAACCGTCTTTTTGATAGGTTTTAAAACTTTCTAATAAGGGTTTGTAGTTTCCGTTTTTGGCAGCGATCGTTAAAATATCATCAAGCTCATCGGTTGCTTTGCCGCGTGCCGAAACTACAACAGCAAACTTTTCTTCTTGCTTTACTTTACCTTCAATAATATTTAAAACTGTATTGATTCCTTCGCCATTAGCCAAAGATTTTCCACCAAATTTTACTATTTTCATCTGCTTTTTATTTTTAAAAACAACTTCTAATAAATTGTCTAATTGTTCGTATTCCATCAAGAAGGCATCGTGCCCGTGCTGCGAGTCAATCTCGCTATAGAATACATTATTTTTAAATTTTTTGATTTCGTTGTAGGTCTCTCGATTCTCTTTTGCGGTAAAAAACAAATCCGAATTAATCCCAACAATATAAATATTTGCCTCTACCCTTGAAATAATCGATTCAAGCGATTCGTGATTGCGAGTAATATCGATGGTTTTCAATAATTGATTCATCATTTTGTAAGCCGCCAGCTGAAATCTTTTTTCTAATTTCTCACCATGGTAATTCAACCAACTCTCTACTTGAAAGGTTTCGAGTTGCACATTAATGTCGCGATTGAATTTTTCTTTGAAGGACTCAGGCGTGCGGTAACACAACATAGCATGTATGCGTGCATCCTCGATTGGTTTTTTAGAATTGTTCAGGATTTGCTCTTGCAAATAACAATTAGCAATCAACCAGTCTGTCGATTTCCAATCAGTAGCAATGGGAATAAAGTTTTGCGTTAGTTTAGGTTCTAAGGCCAAAATTTCCCAGGCAATTCCACCACCAACAGAACCTCCGATGAGGGCAAATAAATGATCGATTTTTAAAGACTGAAGCCCTTCGATAAAAATTCGAGCAATATCTCTAGCAATAAAATCTCTGTAATTCTCGATGGTAGCCGAGTTGAAGCCATTACCAGGAACGTCAAATGAGACGATGGTATATTTTCTGGTGTCGATTGTTTTATCTACACCCACGATATCATTCCACCAACCGGATTCACCAATAACTTGAGAATTTCCAGTTAAGGCATGATTAATTAAGATAACGGGAGCGGTATGCAAGGGAGCACCAAAAACTTGATAACTTAAGTTAAGGCTTGTATAAACTGCACCATTATGGGTGGTGAAATTATGTAAAGTAATATGTGTTGGTTTATTTTCCAATGTAAAATCTTTTATTGATTTTGATTTGTATTTGGAAATATTAGAAAGAAAAACTAGGTAAATACTAGAAAAATTCTTGTTGTTATCTTTCCACTTTTGGGAGTGGTAGAATGCAGCACCTTCTTCGATTTCTCAAAGGGTTGCTAAGGCTTCATCGGGTCTAATCCCTCGTCCTTTCTTTATAACATTTCAATACGTGTGTGAACTTAATGGTACAAATTAACTATTAATTTTTTAAACAAACAAATATTAACCATCTAGTTTTAAACCAAAGACCATTATATAACAAAAAAACGCAAGGCAACACTGAATATAACTATTCAGAAATTACTCGCGTATTTACGGGCTGTAAAACAATTTCCAATTAAATGAAAAGTGTGTTATTGTCTTTTGAATACATTAAAAGCTGAATTGCACTACCTGCTTTATTTGGTGTATTTGCATCAGATGTATTTATTCCTAATCTCGAATTAACGAGTTCGTGATTAACTGGTTTTTTATTCGTGTCTTTTTTATCTGTTAAATTCCTTAGAAAGCTTATTGCTCTTGAAAACTTGTTAGTTGTATTCATGACTATTGTATTAAAGTTAGTGTGTGTTTTGTGTTTTTAAATTATTTAATCTTGCTTATTTTAGAATAAAAAAATCCTTTTGGAAAAAGGACCAAAAGGATGAAAGCTATAAAAACTTATTCTTTTGGTATCAACAGACCATTGCGCAAAACTTTGCGACAACAACCTGAATTTTTTTATTTGAAAATATCTTCATTTATTTTTGGATGAAAACTATATATTTTTTTTTAAATAAAAAGCCTCCCAATTATCTTGGGAGGCTTTTGCTATATTATATTTATTGTATAATTAAAAGCAATAATTAGCTCCCGAATTTCTTCGATGCGACCATATCCTGTTTACAAATATTAAAATTCATTTTTGGTATTTTTTACTGAAACAAATATCCCGATTAATTCTCTCTTTTCCAAATAATTCACAATGAATTAACGATAATTTCATCTTTAAATTTAAATAAAAGGTCAATATTAACAATTTACGTTAAAATCGACAGAAAATAAACATTCAAAGAGAAAAAATTAGAATCTGGAGCCCTTACAACAAATCAAAAACCGATTTTAAATCAGCCTTTAAATCCTCAATATCTTCTAAACCAACAGACAGTCGAATTAAATCTTTTGAAACTCCAGAAGACAATTGCTGCTCTTCGGTTAACTGTTGATGCGTTGTACTTGACGGATGAATGATCAACGATTTAGTATCTCCAATATTAGCTAATAGGGAAAACAATTTAGTTTCATCGGCTACTTTTTTGGCAGCTTCAAATCCTCCTTTTAATCCAAAGGTCACCAATCCATTTTGTCCTTTAGGCAAATACTGTTGCGCTAATTGGTAATATTTGCTTGATTTTAGTCCTGGATAATTCACCCAAGCCACTTGTTCTTGTCCCTCTAACCACTGGGCTAATGCCAAACCATTTTCACTATGTTTTTTCACACGTACTGATAATGTTTCTAATCCTTGAATAATTTGAAACGCATTAAATGGACTCAAAGCTGCACCATAATCACGTAATCCTTCGATTCGAACACGCGCAATAAATGCGGCAGCACCTAATGCATCATGATACACTAAACCATGATATCCAGCATTTGGCTCTGTAAATTCAGGAAAACGGCCACTACTCCAATCAAAAGTTCCAGCATCAATGATAGCACCCCCTAATGAAGTTCCATTTCCTGAAATGTATTTTGTCAAAGAATGAATAACAATATTGGCTCCATGAGCTATGGGATTTAATAAATAAGGAGATGCAACAGTGTTATCAACTATCAAAGGAACATTTACTGCTTTGGCCTCGGTAGCGATAGCCTGTATATCTAAAACATCCAGCTTTGGGTTACCCAAGCTTTCGATAAAAAAGACTTTGGTATTATCCTGTACGGCTTTTGCAAAATTTGCAGCATCTGAGGGATCAACGAAAGTCGTTGTGATACCTAATCGAGGTAAGGTAGTTTGCAGTAAATTAAATGTCCCTCCATATAAACTGCTGGAAGCAACAATATGATCTCCTGTTTTTAAAAGCACCAATAAAGCAGTCGCGATTGCAGAAGTTCCTGAGGCGGTAACTACAGCCGCAATTCCGCCCTCCAGTGCAGCAAGACGTTGCTCTAAAATGTCGTTTGTAGGATTATTTAACCTGGTGTATATATAGCCGGCTTCAGAAAGGCTGAATAAGTTGGCTGCATGCTCTGAATTATTAAATACATACGAAGATGTTTGATAGATTGGGACAGCTCTAGTTCCAGCATGTTTGGTTACATCATGTCCTGCATGCAAAGCGTTTGTTTCGAATTTTAAATTGCTCATTTTTTTTTATTTTTAGTTCTCATTAATCTTGTTTGTAGATAATAAAAAAGCCTCCCAAGATATTGGGAGGCTTTGTTAAAAATCTTATTTATATTTCGATTTAAACAATAATGCTTTCCCAGGAAGTATCCTGAAACTTTTTACACATCATTTGTTTAATTGTTGTCATTTTTTTTTATTACTTGACAAATTTGCAAACTAATTCCTTAACCACCAAATTATAGGTGCCTAATTAACAAACTAAGCTGCATTTGTTATTTTTAAATTCGAACCCTAAAAAAAAGACTTTATAATTTAACTTAAAAAATAGTAAAGTTTAATTTGCAATTCAAAATGGTTTCATACATTTGCACCGAAATACAAGAGGAAAAATTTGAACTGATTGCAACCTCTTCATAATGAAACGAATTCATTATGGATGCTGAAAATTTTCAGTAGAAAAAATGCTAAAGCAGAAACTCTCCTTTAGCTATTTTCTTGCAATACTTTTTCCTCGCTTAATTTTAAAATAAAAATTATTATGGCTTATTTATTTACGTCAGAATCTGTGAGTGAAGGACATCCAGACAAAATTGCAGATCAAATTTCAGACGCATTAATTGATAACTTTTTAGCATTTGATGCTAATTCAAAAGTAGCTTGCGAAACATTAGTGACTACAGGTCAGGTAATTTTAGCAGGTGAAGTAAAATCAAATACGTACTTAGACGTACAACATATTGCTCGTGAAGTAATCCGTAAAATTGGTTACACGAAAAGCGAATACATGTTTGAAGCTAATTCTTGTGGAATCCTTTCGGCTATTCACGAACAATCAGCTGATATCAACCAAGGTGTAGACCGTTCTAGCCCGGAAGAGCAAGGTGCGGGTGACCAAGGAATGATGTTTGGTTACGCTACCAATGAAACCGAAAATTACATGCCATTGGCACTTGATTTATCACATAAATTATTGCAGGAATTAGCGATATTAAGACGTGAAAATAAAGAAATCACTTATTTGCGTCCAGATGCTAAGTCTCAAGTAACTCTTGAATATAGCGATGATAACAAACCAACTCGTATTGATGCGATTGTTATTTCAACACAACATGATGATTTTGATGAAGAGGCTACTATGTTAGCTAAAATCAAAAAAGACATTATTGAAATTTTGATTCCAAGAATTATTGCTAAAAATCCAGCAAGTGCTCATTTATTTAATGATGCCATTCAATATCACATTAACCCAACGGGTAAATTTGTAATTGGTGGACCTCATGGAGATACAGGATTAACAGGAAGAAAAATCATTGTAGATACTTACGGAGGTAAAGGAGCTCATGGTGGTGGAGCATTTTCAGGTAAAGACCCAAGTAAAGTAGATAGAAGTGCTGCTTATGCTACTCGTCATATTGCCAAAAACTTAGTTGCTGCTGGTGTGGCTACTGAAATTTTAGTGCAGGTTTCGTATGCTATTGGTGTTGCAAAACCAATGGGAATTTTTATTGAAACTTACGGAACTTCAAAAGTAAACTTGACTGATGGTGAAATTGCTAAGAAAGTAGAAGCGATCTTTGATATGCGTCCTTACTTTATTGAGCAACGCTTGAAATTAAGAAACCCAATTTATAGTGAAACTGCAGCTTACGGACACATGGGGCGTACGCCAGAAACCGTAACTAAAACATTCTCGGCTCCGGGAGGATTAACAAAAACTGTTGAAGTGGAGTTGTTCACTTGGGAAAAATTAGATTTTGTTGACCAAGTTAAAACAGCGTTTGAATTGTAATTCAAAAAATCACAATAAATATTACAAACGGCTATCTGAAAAGGTAGCCGTTTTTTTGTAGGACAAATTGCGGTTTTTATTGTTACTTCGTGTAAAAATAAAAATATGGCTCGATTTCCTTCTTTCCAAAAAATTATCGACACTACTCGAAACACTATTTCAAGATTTCCTCTTGAAACAATAACTGCTGTTTTAGGAACTATTATGGCTATTTATCTATCCGAGGAACTCAGCGGACCGATGGAAAAAATATACATAAAAACATTATTATGCTGTTCTTTATGCCTAGCGTTGTTTTTATCAATTACTTTATATTTCTCAAGGGATTTAAAAAACAATGCTCTCCGTTTTGGTACCAGCCTTTTACTGGGAAGCATTATTGCTTTATTTGTTTTTAATTTTTCTGATCCAATTAAGTCTTATGAGATGTATCAATTTTTAGCCTTAAATCTTGGCTTACATCTGTTAGTTTCGTTTGCTGCATTTATTCATGAAAAATACGATACAGAAGCTTTTTGGGAATTCAACAAGCAACTATTTCTTCGCATTTTGACAGCTGGATTGTATAGTTTAGTTATATACACTGGATTATCCTTTGCGTTACTAGCAATGCATCTTTTATTTGAAATCGAATTTTACAATAAAATATACATCCATTTATTCTTTATCATAGCCGGAATTTTCAATACAATATTTTTCTTGACTGGTGTGCCTGAAACGAATGATTCTAAAGCTCCATTAGTATTAAACTACCCCATTGGTTTAAAAAAAATCACACAGTATGTTCTGGTGCCTTTAATTAGCATTTACCTGGTTATCTTACTGTCTTACGAATTAAAAATTATTGCAACACTTTCGTTACCTATTGGTTGGGTCTCTAATTTGATTCTAGTATTTGCTGTTTTTGGTATTTTGTCTTTGTTATTAATCTACCCTATTGCAAAAGATGTCGAAAATGTATGGATTCGAACGTTTCATAAATGGTTTTACTATTTACTTGTTCCATTGTTAGGGCTATTATTTTGGGCTATTTTATACCGCATCAATATTTACGGTTTTACTCACGAAAGATATTATGTTTTAGCATTAGCATTATGGCTCAGTTTATTAACTGCATATTTTATATTCAAAAAAAATCCAGAAATCAAATTCATTCCAATAACTATGTGTGTCATTGCACTTCTTACTATAATAGGCCCACAAAGTGCGGATTCAGTTTCCAAAAGAAGTCAATTGAACCGATTTAGATATTACATAAATCTGATTGAAACTCAAAAACTTACTTTTAAACAAGAAAAGGATATGAGTAGTATTGTAGATTTTATAGAAAAAAACTATGATATTGAAGTACTGTTGCCATATACAAATGGCAAACTTAATGAACTTATCAAAAAAGACAAAAAACCAAATTCATCTAAAATAATTGAAGCATTAGGACTAGAATATCATTCTAAATATGATATTGAAAAGGACAAAAGCACTGAATTTTACTATAATTTTTATGAAAATAACGAGCTGAATTTAAAGAAAACACATGGCTATGATTTTTCATTTTCTATTTCAGATAATTCTAATATAGAATGCATCGACTGCGTTAAAATTAACGATACAAGCTACACAATAAAGACTACTGATAAACAATACGGTATAGACTTACAAATCAATCAAGATGTAATCCCATTGAAGATTATATCCTTTATTAATAATACAAAAGACTTTAACCATAACAGCATAAATGGCGAACAAATCACTCAAAAGATTGAAACTAACAAGTATATTGTATTGTTGTCCTATAGATCTGTAAGCGGAGATAAAAAAGGCAAGACAAAGAAAATAAACCAATTTCTAATTGACGTATTGGTCAGGATTAAAAACTAAAAATAAATGAATTCTAAAAAAGAAAATATTGAGTAAAATTAGTTTTTATTAACAAGTTAAAACAGCATTTACAGTGTAATTTACAACCCGAAATTCCTGTAAATAAAAAAACCTGACTTTTGTATAGTCA
>CAWURM010000004.1:0-2671 GCA_963924965.1 uncultured Flavobacterium sp. | reverse complement strand
GGGAAGTACGGTTGATCATGGAGGCTTTGCCTTTTTAATGAACACATATGACTCCATGTGGCCATTAGTACCATTGGTTCGTTATGATCCAAGATATGCCAATGTGGTTGGAAAATGGATGCTGAATGCCAGTAACGCAATCAAATTCTTTTATCCTTATGAAATTGCCGATAATCATCAAACGATACCAGAACAAAAAGAGTTTACCAAAGGTGTAATAGCTTATGAAGGATTAATCAAAAAATCACACCTTAAAAAATACGAGAACATACAAGCGCCTGTTGCCATTGGCGATGGCCCTAACTGGATTGAAGGAAACCCTGATGTTTCCCAATTTAGCGTTTATGGCAGCGGACATGTAGGAATTGCAGGTGCCATTATTGAAAAAACAAATGTTCCAGAAATTCTAAAGTTGAATTGTTTAGCTACTGATTTTTATCGTAGTGAAGCCTACCCTACTTTTCTATTATACAACCCTTTTGGAGTAGAAAAAACGGTAATCTATCAAACAAAAAACAAAGAAAAAGTAGACTTATATGATGTTATTACACATCAAATAATTTTAAAAAATGTCACTAAATCAGGTAAAATTATAATTCCTTTTGAAGCGTCCCGATTGATTGTTGAAATTCCAGCTGACTCAAAAATTATCCTAAAAGCCGGAAAGTATTATGTGAACAATACAGTGATTTCCTATTTGTAATTTGTAATGAATTTTGAACCAAATGAACTTTTCTAAAATAAGTATAGCGATCCTATTAATACTGCTTTGTATTTCCTGCAATAAAGAAAAGAAAACGACCACAGATAAAGTTTGGTGGAAAGAATCCGTTTTTTACCAAATCTATATGCCTAGTTATAAAGACTCCGATGGTGATGGGTTTAGCGATTTTAAAGGAATGACCTCTAAACTAGATTATATAAAAAGTCTTGGTATAAAAGGGATTTGGCTGACGCCGTTTCTGGAATCACCAAAAGTAGACAACGGCTATGATGTTGCTAATTATTACCAAGTAGATCCTACCTATGGTACTATTGAAGACTTCAAAACATTTTTGGCGGAAGCCCATAAAAAAGACCTCAAAATTATTATGGATATGGTGGTTAATCACACCTCAACCGATTCAAAATGGTTTCAAGAATCCCGAAAGTCAAAAGACAATCCGTATCGTGATTATTATATATGGAAAGACAAGCCTAACAACTGGGAGTCGTTTTTTGGAGGCTCGGCTTGGGAATTAGACACGACCACCAACCAATATTACTACCATCAATTTGACACAAGAATGGCTGATCTTAATTGGGGGAACCCAAAAGTGGTTGCTGAAGTTCAAAAAATGTTGCGATTTTGGTTGGATTTGGGTGTAGATGGCTTTCGTATGGATGTCATTAACTTTCTTACAACAGATGGAATTACAACAGACAACCCAATGCAAAATGGCATTCAGGAACATTTGCACGACATCAATCAAAAAGGGGTTAAAACTGCCATGAAATCGATAAAATCGGTAGTAAATGAATACCCCAATCGTTTTATCGTGGGCGAAATAGGAAGTGATAAAATTGAAGTTCTTAAACAGTATCAGTCGCCTGATTTGCTAGATGTGGTTTTTAATTTCAATTTTGGCAGCATCAAAGAATTCTCAGCCAAAAGAATTTATGATGAGTTGCAAAGCATGGAGAAAAGTATGCAAAACTACCCCACTCTCTTTTTTGGTAGTCATGACATGCCCCGTTTGGTTGATCGTTTGGCTAAAAACAATCCCAAAAGAGCGGAAGCTTTGGCTGCTTTAATGCTTACGGCGAAAGGAGTTCCTTTTATCTATTATGGAGAAGAAATAGGAATGGAAAATATAGCAGCCAATTCGATTACTGAAATGAAGGATATTCAAGGACGTACCCAATATTCATTAGCTTTGAAAGAAGGAAAACCAGAAGTGGAAGCGCTAAAAATGGGAAATGAACACAACCGAGACAAATCAAGAAGTCCCATGCAATGGAATAAGGAAGAATTCGCTGGCTTTTCGGATAAAATTCCTTGGATTAAAGTAAATTCTAACTATGCGAACTTAAATGTCGCTACATTAGAAAGAGACGAAAATTCCATTCTCAATACTTATAAAAAGCTTATCACTTTACGTAATTCCCAGCCTACACTTCACTACGGAAGTTATACCAAATTATCATTTTCGAAAGATATCATTCGTTTCGAAAGAACCTTAAAAGGGGAACATATAAAATGCTGTTTTAATTTTGGAAAACAACCTTTGAGCATTCCATTACAGCCTGAAGAAGCCATTATCGTGGGTGATAATACAATAGAACCAGATAGCTTTTTAATTACAAAAAACCGCAATCTTAAAAAATAATAAATTAAAAAAAGAAGGACTTATATTTAATTAAGTCCTTTTTTCATTAGTCAATAGCTACTCTATAAGTAGGGTCTTCAATGATATTGATATCGATAACATCATCTGCATTATGGAGCAACTGACGGCAGTCAGGGCTTAAATGACGCAAATGAATCTTCTTTCCAATTTTAGCGTAGCGTTCCGTCAATTTATTGACCGCATCAATCGCACTCATATCAGCAATTTTACTTTCTTTAAAATCAACAATTACTTCATTTGGATCAATAGCGATTTCGAATTTTTCTAAAAATGCTGTGGTG
>CAWURM010000003.1:0-7339 GCA_963924965.1 uncultured Flavobacterium sp. | reverse complement strand
AAACCGCCAAGAACATTCTATCTAATGCTACAGAAGTCTCTACTACGTAAGGAACGTAATTCTTGTTCAACTCAGCATCGAAATATTGTAATTTTCTCCCTGAGAATTTTTCGTGTGCTTTTAAATCAAAATCGGTGCGCGAATGAATTCCTTCTAATTCTTTAAATCCAAAAGGAAAATTAAATTCGATATCAGCTGCCGCATTAGCATAATGTGCTAATTTTTCGTGGTCGTGAAAACGATAATTTTCTGCGCCTAAACCAAGTGATAAATGCCATTTTAAACGTGTTTCTTTCCAAAATTCGTAATGCTTCATTTCATCGCCTGGACGCACAAAAAATTGCATTTCCATTTGTTCAAACTCACGCATACGGAAAATAAACTGTCTTGCAACAATTTCATTTCTAAACGCCTTACCAGTTTGTGCAATCCCAAAAGGGACCTTCATTCTTCCCGATTTTTGAACATTCAAGAAATTCACAAAAATACCTTGAGCCGTTTCTGGACGTAAATACAAATCCATAGCTGTATCAGCAGAAGCTCCTAATTTAGTACCAAACATCAAGTTAAATTGACGCACTTCAGTCCAATTACGAGAACCGGATTCTGGACATGCAATCTCTAACTCTTCAATTAAAGCTTTCACATCTTCTAAATCTTCGTTTCCAAGAGAACGAGCCATTCTTTCCAGAATTTCTCTTTCCTTTGCTTTATACTCCACTACCCTTGCGTTTGTGGTTACAAATTCTTCTTCGTTGAAAGCATCACCAAAACGAACTCTGGCTTTTTCAATTTCTTTGATTGCTTTTACATTAAGCTTTTCAGCATAATCTTCAATCAAAACATCAGCTCTATATCTTCTTTTAGAATCTTTATTGTCTATTAATGGGTCATTAAAAGCGTCCACGTGCCCCGATGCTTTCCATGTAGTAGGATGCATTAAAATGGACGCATCTAGTCCTACAATATTATCATTCATCTGAACCATTGATTTCCACCAATATTCACGGATGTTCTTTTTTAATTCCACTCCATTTTGAGCATAATCATATACTGCACTCAAACCATCGTATATTTCGCTTGACGGAAAAATAAATCCGTACTCTTTTGCATGCGAAATTACATTCTTAAATATATCTTCTTGTTTTGCCATAGTACTGCAAAAATATAAAAAGTGAACTTAAAAAAAAGAAAATTGATGAAGTTTGAAGCATTCATTTTCATATTTTTATAAATAAATAGCTAAATACATGTTTAAACATCTTATCAACTTATTCTTTCCGAAGTCCTGCGCCGGATGCAGCAACTTATTAGGAACCAATGAAAATACTATTTGTACCGCATGCAGACACAAAATCGCTATCACAAATCATCATTTAAACCCAGAAAACGAAGCCTTTAAAAAATTCTACGGAAGAATTCCTGTTGAATATGCATCTGCACAGTTCTATTTTCAAAAAAAGGGAATTGTACAAGAAATAATTCACAAACTAAAATACAAAGGACAAGAAGAGATTGGAACCGTTCTAGGAAATTGGTATGCAGATGACTTAAAGCAAATAGCTGTTTTAAAAACTGTCGATATCATAGTACCCGTCCCCTTGCATAAAAAGAAACTTCGTGAAAGAGGTTATAACCAAGTGACTGCTTTTGGCTTGGCATTATCTCAAGAAATGAATATCAGGTATACCGATACTATTTTAGTAAGAAAAGTGTATTCTAAAACACAATCCAAGAAAAATCTTCTAGGGCGTACAGAAGGAATTGAAAGCATCTTTGATATTTGTGCAACCGAAGAAGACCATTTTAAACACTATTTACTATTAGACGATGTAATAACGACAGGAGCAACTCTTGAAGCTTGCTCCCGCGCCTTGTTAAAAATTCCTGGAGCCAAAATCAGCATTGTTTGTATGGCCATGGCGCAGTCTTAAAAAAACAGTTCTCAATTGAAAATAAATCATTTTTTTTGATCGCAATAAGAACTTTAAAAACAACACTATTTACCATTATAAATTTTATAAATGAAATTATAACGAAATAGAATTTCCAATTCCAAAGTTAAATGATTAAATTTGAATAAATTTTATAACTATTTAAACAAATATATCATGGCTTTTGAATTACCTCAGTTACCTTATGCATACGATGCATTAGAACCAAACATTGATGCACGTACTATGGAAATCCACCATTCAAAGCATCATAACGCTTACACAACAAACCTTAATGCTGCTATCACTGGAACAGACATGGAAGGTAAAACAATAGATAATATTTTAATTAATCTTGACATGAAAAACGCTGCTGTTCGTAATAACGGTGGTGGATTTTATAACCACAATTTGTTCTGGACAGTTATGTCACCAAATGGTGGTGGACTTCCATCTGGAGATTTATTAGCAGCGATCGAAGCTGCATTTGGATCTTTTGATGAATTTAAAGCTAAATTTAGTAAAGCAGGAGCGACACAATTTGGTTCAGGTTGGGCGTGGCTTTGTGTACACAAAGGAGGAAAACTCGACGTTTGCGGAACACCTAACCAAGATAATCCTTTAATGCCAGGAATTGGCTGTGGAGGAACACCTATCTTAGGAATGGATGTTTGGGAACATGCTTACTACTTACATTACCAAAATAGAAGACCTGATTATATTGAGGCTTTCTTCAATGTTATCAACTGGACTGAAGTAGCTAGAAGATACGCATCAGAAAAGTAGTTATAGTAAAAGAATAAAAAAACAACCTAAAAAGTTGCTGCAATTTATTCATTAAAATAAAAAACCGTCAATTTCTAAATTTGAAATTGACGGTTTTTTATTTATATATTTTCTTCACTTTATTCCAATAAAAAAGGTGGAATTCCTTCCACCCTTTTTGCCCCAAATCTACCATAAACTTAACCTACTAATGTTATGGTAAAGCAAATTTATTCTTTAAGCACTATAGTTCCAAATTTTTAGGATGAACGGTTCATAAACTCGACTAATGACTTGTTTAGGTGATTTCTAGTATGCTCTAGCATCTTTACCTTCGTAGAAATTCATAAATGCTCTATTCACAACTCTATTCCCTCCTGGTGTTGGATAATCTCCTGTAAAATACCAATCTCCAAGGTTTTTAGGACATGCTATATGCAAATCTTCAACCGTTTGAAAAATAATTTTAACTTCGGCTTTAATTTCAGGAGAACTTAACATTTCAGCTATTTTATCTGAAACCTCTTGCGGTGTGAAAGGTGCGTAAATAGCCGTAACATAATTCACGACATCTGTATCTATGAAGTTTTCTTGCGCTTTACACTTCGCATAGACTTCATCAACAATATGGTACAAATTTCTTTCTTTCAACAACTCTAAAGCTGCTTTAAATGCCACTAAACCTTCTAATTTTGCCATGTCTATTCCATAACAATCAGGGAAACGTATCTGCGGTGCCGATGACACAATCACAATTCTCTTAGGGTTTAAACGATCCATCATTTTAATGATACTCATTTTTAATGTAGTACCTCTTACGATACTATCATCAATGATCACTAAATTATCAGTGGGTTTAATAACACCATAGGTTACATCATATACGTGCGCTACTAAGTCATCTCTACTACTATCTTCTGTAATAAAAGTTCTTAGTTTAGCATCTTTAATTGCTACCTTTTCAGTACGTATTTTTACTTTAAGAAGTTCTTGTAAAGTTTCTTTGGTAAGTGAATTTCTATTTTCTAAAATAAAATTATTTTTCCTTTGATTCAAGAAATCCTGTGCAGCTTCAACCAAACCGTAAAATGAGGTTTCAGCGGTATTTGGGATATATGAAAACACCGTATTATCTGTATCATTATCTATTGAATCCAATACTGCTGGTAAAATCAATCTACCTAAGTTTTTTCTTTCTTGATATATTTCAGCATCACTTCCTCTTGAAAAATAAATCCTTTCAAAAGAACAGGCTTTTTTAACTGTTGGCGTAAGGATTTCCTTCATTGAAACCGAACCGTTTTTCTTGATAATCAATGCATTCCCCGGTTCAATTTCTTGAACTTTTTCAAATGGAACATTAAAAACAGTTTGAATGACCGGCCTTTCGGAAGCCACTACTACCACCTCATCATCTTGATAAAAATAAGCAGGACGAATTCCCGCTGGATCTCTAAATACAAATGAATCCCCATGGCCTAATAAACCTGCCATAGCATATCCACCGTCTAAATTTTTAGAAGCTCTTGTTAAAATTTTTGCAACGTCTAACTTTTCGGCAATTACAGGTGAAGCTTCTCTTTTATTTAAACCATTATTTTTACATTCTTGGTACAAATCCGTAACGGCATTATCAAGGAAATGACCTATTTTTTCCATTACTGTAACGGTATCAGCCATTTCTTTTGGATGTTGGCCTAACTCTACCAAGCTGTTAAAAAGCTCTTTAACATTGGTCATATTAAAGTTTCCTGCTAAAATTAGATTTCTATGCATCCAGTTGTTCTGACGTAAAAAAGGATGCACACTTTCAATACTGTTTTTACCAAAAGTACCGTAGCGAACATGTCCTAAAAATAACTCTCCTATATAGGGAATGTTTGCTTTTTGAAGCGCAACATCATCAGCATATTCCGGATGAGCAGCCATCTCCTCATTTATTCTATCATTTATTTGCGCAAAAACATCTTGTATAGGTTGTGCATGATTTGATCTCACACGACTTATATATCTTTCTCCCGGCTCCACATCAAGTTTTATACTTGCAAACCCAGCGCCATCTTGACCACGATTGTGCTGCTTCTCCATAAGGAGATACATTTTTTGTATCCCGTAGAAAGCAGTTCCGTACTTCTCTTTGTAAAATTCAAGCGGTTTAAGTAGTCTAACTAATGCTATCCCACACTCATGTTTTAAAGCGTCGCTCATTGTGTTGTTGTTTGTTGTATTGTTGTTTTAAAAAATAAATTCTTACAAATTGCTCGAAAAATTTCACTGTTTATGCCATTTGTATTAATTAAAAAAGCCTCGTTTCCGAGGCTTTATCGCATTATAATTCTATATCAAATTGAGTCAATGATTTAAACTGCATCAATCTTGAAACTACTTCGTTTTTATCTAAAGTAACCATTCGATCTGTTCCAAATTTCTCTACACAGAAGGAAGCTAAATTCGAACCATAAATAATCGCATTTTTCATGTTTTCAAAAGATACATTTTCACTTTGTGTGATAAACCCTGCAAATCCTCCAGCAAAAGTATCACCAGCCCCTGTTGGGTCAAAAACTTCTTCTAATGGTAAAGCAGGTGCAAAGAAAACATCATGACCATGAAAAAGTAAAGCGCCATGCTCTCCTTTTTTAATCACAACATACTTAGGTCCCATGGTTTGAATTTTGGCAGCTGCCTTTACCAGCGAATACTCTCCCGACAGTTGTCTTGCTTCCTCATCATTTATAGTAATCACGTCCACACGTTTCATTACATCCAACAACTCAGGTAAAGCACAATCCATCCAAAAATTCATGGTATCTAAAACAATTAACTTTGGTTTAGTTGTCATTTGATCAATAACACTGCTTTGTACTAAAGGATGTAAGTTTCCTAGCATTACCACATCAGCATCTTTATAATTTTCTGGAACTTTTGGTTGAAAATCAGCCAAAACATTTAATTGTGTCTCTAGCGTATCTCTCGAATTCAAGTCGTTATGGTAGCGACCGCTCCAAAAGAATGTTTTACCACCTTTAACTACTTCAAGACCAGAAATATCTATATTTCTATCCGTTAATAAATCTAAATATTCTTGTGGAAAATCATCTCCAACCACAGAAACTATGGCAGATTGTAAATTAAAAAAAGCAGCCGATAGACCAATATAGGTTCCCGCACCACCTAAAATTTTATCTGTTTTACCGAAAGGAGTTTCAATAGCGTCGAAAGCAACAGTTCCAACAATTAATAATTTGTTCATTATATGAGTTTCGAATTAAGCTGCAAAGATAGTTTATATGTTTCAGAGTTGCAAAACTTCAAACTCTCAAATTATTCATAAAAGTTTACCATCTTCTTTCTCATAAAAAGCATCAATAGAAACTACTTTTTGCATTGAGGCCATAACAGCAAGTTCATCACATCTTTCATTTTGAGGATGATTGTTATGCCCTTTAATCCATTTAAAATCAACTTGGTGTTTTCTATATATCACTAATAAACGCTGCCATAAATCAGCGTTTTTCCTATTAACAAATTTCTTTTTTTCCCAACCAAACACCCATTTTTTAACAACAGAATCTACCACATACTTGGAATCAGAAACTACTAGCACTTTAGTATCAGGGTTTTTCAATTTCTCAAGCCCTACAATCACCGCCAGCAACTCCATTCTATTATTGGTGGTCAACCGGAAACCCTCGTAAAATTCTTTTCTATAGGTTTTGCCTTCAACAACTGTTTCCATCACTACGCCATAACCTCCTTTTCCAGGATTTCCTTTAGCAGCTCCATCCGTGTATATATGTACATCGTAGTTCATTGATTGGATTTAAAATTTCAAGTATTAAAACTGTAATTTGTTATTGTACAAGATCACTAATGACTTTTGGAAAATACCTTTGCTCTAAATCGTGTATTTTCTCTGCCACTACTTCTGCGGTATCGGTAGCTAAAACAACCACTTTCTTTTGAAAAATAATTCCCCCTTCATCATAATGTTCATTAACATAATGAATAGTAATGCCTGTTTCGTTTTCCTGGTTTTCCACCACGGCTCGATGTACATTCATGCCATACATGCCTTTTCCTCCATATTTAGGTAATAATGCAGGATGTATATTAATGATTTTGTTAGCATACTCTTCAATAATGTTCTCCGGGAATTTCAATAAAAATCCAGCAAGAACAATCAAATCAGGATCGATAGTTTTAATTTTTTGTAGTATAATTCCTTCCTTAAAATCGTCTTTAGAAAAAATCTCTGTTGGAATTTCATATTTACAAGCCCGATCAATCACCCCTGCTTTAACATTGTTCGTAAATATAGAAACTACAGTTGCCAATTTATTTTCCATAAAGTACTGTATGATATTTTCAGCATTAGTACCCGATCCAGAAGCGAAAATCACTATTTTTTTCATAATCAACTCGTTTTAACAACGCAAAAAAAGGCATAAAAATTGAAAATAAATAACAATGTGAAGCCTTTGTTTTAATTTATTTTATAAATTCGTTGACACATTTATTAACTTATTGGTTGTTTTAAAATAAAGTTTTTTATTTTTGCCAACAAATTAAATTCTAAAATTAAAGATTATGTCAGACATTGCATCAAGAGTAAAAGCGATTATCGTAGACAAATTAGG
>CAWURM010000002.1:0-27968 GCA_963924965.1 uncultured Flavobacterium sp. | reverse complement strand
GGAATCTTTAATTGCTTCGAAAGAAGCAGCAATGAAGAAACTTAAAGAAACACTTTCAAAAGCGTTGAATAGTTTTGAAGGTAAAGGATTAACTGTGGAGCAAAAAAACGGTAAGGTTTATGTTTCCATGGAGAACAAATTATTGTTCAATTCAGGTAGTTATGCAGTAGGTACCGAAGGTAAAAAAGCGGTGGTGGAACTAGGAAAAGTGTTAGGTGACAATCCTGATATTTCGGTGTTAATTGAAGGGCATACGGATGATGATGGATTTTCTAGTTCAGGACCAATTGCTAATAATTGGGATTTATCAACTAAAAGAGCTACTGCAATTGTAGCTATTTTAAGTGAAAACAAAGCAATCAACAAGCAAAACCTAACTGCTGCTGGTAGAGGAGAGTTTTCTCCTTTAGCGAGTAATGCTACTCCAGAAGGCAAAGCGAAGAACCGTAGAATCGAAATTATCCTGACTCCAAGATTAGATGAAATTGCTGAAATGTTGAATGAAATTAATTAATTTTTGTCCAAAGTCAAAAGTCATAAAGTCTCAAAGAATTTGCTGAGACTTTATGACTTTTGACTTTATAATTTTTATACTTTATGAAATATACCACATTACCCAATACTGATATAAAAGTCAGCAAAATTTGCCTTGGAACAATGACTTTTGGAGAACAAAATTCAGAAGCCGAAGGACATGCGCAAATGGATTATGCATTAGAGCAAGGCGTTAACTTTTTTGATACTGCCGAGATGTACTCTGTCCCTGCTCGTCAAGAAACGTACGGAAGTACTGAGAAAATTCTTGGAACCTGGTTTAAAAAATCGGGAAAAAGAGAAGAAATTGTTTTAGCGTCCAAAATTGCGGGACCAAATCCTAATTTCAATTACATGCGTGAAAAAAACGATTTTTCGGCAGCTAGTGTAAAATATGCGCTAGACAATAGTTTGCAACGTTTGCAAACTGATTATATTGATTTGTATCAATTGCACTGGCCAGAACGCAAAACCAATTATTTTGGACAACGAGGATTTACTTTGCAAGACGATCAATGGGAAGATAATATTCATGAAGTATTAGAAACACTTGATGGATCCATTAAGGAAGGGAAAATTAAACATATAGGACTATCTAATGAAAATGCTTGGGGAATCATGCGTTTTCTGGAAGAGAATAAATACAATAATTTGCCAAGAGTAAAAACAGTTCAAAATCCATATTCTCTATTGAATCGACTTTTTGAAAATGCTTCGGCAGAGGTTTGTTTTCGAGAAAATGTAGGTTTATTGGCGTATTCCCCTATGGGATTTGGTGTTTTATCGGGAAAGTTTTTAACCGGAGAAAATCATCCAAAAGCGAGACTAAGTTTGTTTCCGCAGTATTCTAGATATAGTAGTGAACAGAGTACGCGGGCAACAAAATTATACCAAGAAATCGCCACTAAAAATGGATTGACTTTAACGGAACTCGCTCTGGCATTTATTGAGCAACAACATTTCCTAACTAGTACAATAATTGGTGCCACAACAATGGAACAATTAAAAGAGAACATTGACACGATCAATGTAACTTTGTCTGATGAAGTGTTACAAGCTATTAATGATGTTCAGGCTATGATACCAGATCCAGCACCTTAAACCTTGACGATACGTGATTAAAAAAGTCCACAAATATGTGGGCTTTTTTATGTACTAAAAATCGATATTGTCATCGATGGATAAGGAGTCCACAGCGGTACTGTCTTGAACTCGTAATCTAAGGAATGATTTTGCAGGTCCAGTTAAATAAAGTGGCTGTGCTTTATAAATGGTATCCTCAATAGGGATCAAGCCTCTGCGGATCATTATATTTGTTAAAAAAGAAACTTGTTTGTTAGCGAAATCTCTCAATTGCCCTTGGTCGTCAAATTGATACATGAATTTTTTGGGACTTGGAATAATTCGTGCGAGATACAAACATTCATTTAAGGTAAGATCATTCGGTTTTTTTTGAAAATAAAATTGACTCGCTTCGCCAATTCCATACACATTTGGACCCCATTCAATAATGTTAAAATAGACTTCAAGCATACGCTCTTTGCTTGCAATTCTATTGTTTTCTAAAATATAAACTAGAAGAATTTCTTCTAGTTTTCGGGAGAGGGTTTTTTCTCGAGTAAGAAAAACATTTTTTATGAGTTGCATGCTAATGGTGCTAGCTCCTCTAGAAAATTTCTTGGTTTTGATGTTTTTCACAATGGATTGTTTGAATGCTTCATTGATGAATCCGTGGTGTGAAAAGAAAGAAGGGTCTTCGGTGGTCAAGACACATTTTTGTAGGTAAGGCGAAATTTGGTCAATTGGGGTGTAATTTGGATTGGCATTTCCTACCAATACGGGACGTTGCAATATGTCTTTAATGATGGCTCGATAGACAAACTCTACATTGAGTTTGTTTAGATTTGCTTCGCCATATTTTGTAATTTTTAAGTTCTCCTTTTTTATATTGCTATCAAATATAAGTTGCTCCGGTTTGTTTTTATTGTATTCAAAATTCAATTTATAATCAAATGTTCCTTGAGCTTCCATTCCCTGAAAATGAGTAAACAAACCATCAGGTAGGGAGGAGATAAAGTCTTGTGCTTTCATCTGCGGAATATTTACTTTGAGTTTATAAATCGTATCCGATTCGGTTTCGTAGGCTACATAAGGATGAAATTTTACAGCATTAAATTGCGCTGTGGAGCTGCTATCGATTGAAATAAAATCTGCCCCTAAAAGGAATCGGTAATCAAATTGAGCATTTTTTATCAGGACATCTTTACTGGCGATTTTTGGGTGGTTGATTCTTAAGTTTGTGATCGAAGTGAAACCGTCGATATGCAATTTCCCTAAAGTTTTATCGATATTATCAATTTTCAATCGAATCGAGTCAAAACTAGATGTAAAGTTATAACGCTCATCCAAATAGGGGACTTTTATAGCACCAGTATCGATATTAAAAAAGCGAAGATCGGCTTTTTTATTTCGGGGATCAGCAAAGCCCTTTATTTTCCAGCGTTGTGCAAAAGTATTGGTTTGAACATTTATTGACGTTTCTATTTCACTGTTTTCTAGAACTAATTTTTTGATATCAATAGTGGCTTTTTTTCCATTGTCATCCAGTTTAAATTTGAGATTCTCAATCTTCATATCTGTTGGAATGAGATTAAGCACTTTAGAAATAATTCGATAAGCAAAGGCCGCATAATCCCGTTTTTCACCGGTACTAATATCAGTGCTGTCTTTTTTTAAAAATGCAGCAAAGTTTTTCACCTTTCCTTTTTGAACCAGTTGGACTAATCCATTATTGATTTTTAATGTTCCCAGTTGTATATCTCCCAAGAATAAATGCCAAAAATTAATGCTGGTCTGCATTTTTTGAATCGTAAAAAGAGTATCTGCATTTTTAGGAACTAAGGTTAATTCATTTATTTCCAAGCCGGAAAAGCCAATGAAGGAGGCTTTTTTTAAAGTTAGCTTACAATTGTATTTTTGTTCAATTGTTGTCGAAACTTGGGCTATTGATTGTTCAAGAAGTGCATTGCGAAAGAAATAAAATAGGCAAAAAAGAAGAACAAATAAGGCAGTAATTATTTTTACTGCGAGTATTATTTTTCCTTTTTTGGTTTTCATGAACAATGAGGTTATAATATGATTATTTTGCTAATTTAAAAGAATAGTTTGGTTTTTTGCGCCATGTATCATAATCTTTTGGGTATAAAAAAACCACAATGAGATATAATGTGGCTTTTTATAAATAGAACAGCATTTTAGATCAATGAAGTTCGTTGTAAAATTTTTTAACTTTGGCGACAATCTGATTGGAAGTCATGTTGTCGGAGGTTTCTACCAATTTTAATTTACTGTTATTGGTTGATTTAGCATCATTAATTTTTTGCTGTAGTTTAATTTTAGTTTCCGCCGGCCCAAAGAGATATAGCTCATCAGACTCTTGTACAGAAGTAACCACATCTTTAAGGAAATTATTCATTTGATGTTTTCTTCGTTCTTCAAAAGTTTTATCTGAGTTGATGTGTTGGTTTCCTTGAAAGCTTCCTTTGTCTCCTTCTTTGTCATGGTATACTTTGTTTTCCAGGTCCGATTGTATTTCACAGACAAATTCCTTTCCATCATTCAAAGTTACTATGATCGCTTTAGAGGAGTCAATCCAAATACCAGTTTGCTTTTTCATATTGTTTTAATTTAAATTATATTCATTGTTTTTCATCCAATTTATGTCAGTAACATAGACAAGATATATTTCGATTTGCAGTTTGACACGCTTTATTCTTGCTAGTATATTTTTTTTGAACGGATTATATTAGACATAATTTACAAAAATCAAATGCTCCAATAGAGGTAGAAAGGAAACATTTTTGATCAGATGTAGGTATGTTTTGACTCTTGCAAGGAAAATTATTAGAACTATAAATTTACGAAAAAACGGTCGTAATAAAAATACAAAATTTAGTTAAATATTTGAAATTGAGTAGCTTTAATTTAGCATTTGTGATTTTTTATAACTGATGCAAAATAATAAAAGAGGGTGTCCTTGGATGGAGACCCTCTTTTATATTTGACTTTAAAAAGTTATTTTTTTAAATACTCTTTATCCAAAAACAGGTATCGAGCCTCATTTTCTGCTCTTTGAGATTTTGAATTGACATCTATGATCATGATTTCAGGTTTTTCTTCATTTTTTGCCATAGGCCACATAGGAAGTACACCTCCATTTGGATTCCCTTTTTTTATAAAGTTAGCAAAGTAGTTCATCATGGTTTCGGAGACTTTATAGTCTTCCTCTGTCCAAGCATAATTTTTGTTAGTAGCTAAATTCCCCATGGCATATTCAATTTCGGCAGAGTGAACCGCCCCTTTTATCAATGGTGCTTTTGGTTCATTTGAGCTTTTCTTGTTAACTCCTCCAGCAAGTCCTGCTTCCAGGCTGATGTCTCTCATTTCTGGTCTTGGATGGGTATAGTAATAACGATAGACGGGTTGTGTGCTATTTTTTCGATGCAGATCAAACCATTTCCAGGTGCTATAAGCAATAAAGCGATCACCGGATAAATCAGTTGCTGATTGTTCAGTTACTTCTGGGCTTCCAGCAGGATATAATTTTAAAACTTCATCTGCTTTAGTGTTATATAATTCTTTTATTTTTGTGGTGTAGGATTCGTTACTAAGTGCTGCACCCATTGTTAGTGCTTTGTAGGTCATCTCCTCGGAGTTCCATCCTAATAACAATGGTACCATGGCTTGCTGTTTGGCCTCAAATGTTTCGGGTAATGATTGTAGTAGAAAATATCCATCGATCGTGGTTCTGAATACTCCTAAACTAGTTCCACTTGCTTTGTTGTAGAGTTCATGAGTACTCATTTTACGAAGTTCTTGTAAAGAGGAAGCGCCAATTTTTTGTGAAAATTCAAGGCCTATTTTTTCTCCCTCTACTAAAGGTACTGGATAGGAGGTAGGAAAAATAGAAGCGCCACTTTCCCCAATAGCTCCAGCGAAAAGACCTTTAGATAACGGAGAGGCCATTTGTGCGCTGACAGCAATTGAACCCGCAGATTCACCTGCAATGGTTACTCGTTTTGGATCGCCACCAAATTTTGAAATATTAGCTTGTACCCATTTTAAGGCTGCATTTTGATCTAATAAGGCATAATTGCCAGAGGCATGATGCGGAGATTCTTTCGTTAATTCCGGATGAGAGAAGAAGCCCCAAATTCCTAGACGATAATTAACAGTTAAAGTTACAATTCCTTTTTGGGCCATATTTTCGCCGTCATACCTGTTTTCAGAGCCATCTCCAGCAGCAAAACCACCGCCATAAAAATAAACTAAAACGGGTAATTTTTCAGTCGGGGATGCAGCTGGCGACCAAACATTTAGATAGAGACAGTCTTCGCTCATTCCATCACTTCTAAAACCCATATCGCCAAAGATGTTCGATTGGATTGCTCTTGGTCCAAATTTTTTAGTTTGTTTAATACCATTCCAGTTGAGTCCCGGTTGAGGTGCTTTCCATCTTAAATTGCCTACCGGAGGCTGCGCAAAAGGTATTCCTTTGAAGCTTTGAATGTTAGTTTTTATGTCAAATTCGCCTTCAATAATTCCATTTGTAGTATTAACTTGTACTGGAAACGCATCTTTATTTTCGGCTTTTTGTGCTTTGGAAAGCAATGGCGAGAGCATAAAAATAAGGCCAATACCTATTTTTTTTAGTTTCATTTTTTAGTTTTTTTAGTTTGCAAAAGATACAAATACAATCTAGGAAAAAACTAAAAAATGAAACTTAAATAGTTGTTTTTTATATTTTATTGTTACAAAGAATGGGGGAAAGGGTGTCTTTTTGTAAGACTCATTTTCAGCCAAATAACATATTGGCTACATCCTCAATTTTAGCTACTAATTGGATTTTTATTCCGGTGTTTTTCAAACTAATTTTGTTGTATTTAGAGACAAAAATGGTCGAGAATCCTAATTTTTCTGCTTCTTGAATGCGCTGATCCACACGGTTTACCGGACGTATTTCCCCCGAAAGCCCTACCTCTCCCGCAAAACAAAAATCTTTATTTACAGGAATATCTTCATTTGATGATAAAATAGCGGCAACTACAGCTAGATCGATTGCCGGGTCATCAACTGAAATTCCCCCAGTTACATTAAGAAATACGTCTTTGGCGCCAAGCCTAAAACCGGCTCTTTTTTCTAAAACGGCCAAAATCATGTTAAGTCGTTTGGCATTATATCCTGTTGTACTGCGCTGCGGAGTTCCATAGACAGCGGTACTTACTAAGGATTGAATTTCAATCATTAAAGGGCGCATTCCTTCTAAGGTTGAAGCAATAGCGGTTCCGGATAATTCTTCGTCTTTGTGTGATATTAAAATTTCTGAAGGATTAGAAACTTCTCTTAAGCCGCTTCCTAACATTTCATAAATTCCAATTTCAGCAGTAGAACCAAAACGATTTTTTAAGGATCGTAATATTCGGTATACATGATTTCGATCGCCTTCAAATTGAAGAACGGTGTCTACCATATGTTCTAGAATTTTTGGACCGGCTATGTTACCGTCTTTGGTGATATGTCCAATTAAAATGACGGGAATATTGGTTTCTTTGGCAAACTTAATAAGCTCAGCGGTCGTTTCTCTAATTTGGGAAATACTTCCTGCCGTTGATTCTATATAATCCGTATGCAGGGTTTGAATGGAATCGATTATGACAATTTCAGGTTCGATTGCTTCAATTTGTTTGAAGATATTTTGAGTTTTTGTTTCCGTCAAGATATAGCAATTCTCACTTGATGTTGTGATTCTTTCGGCACGCATTTTTATTTGTTTCTGACTTTCTTCCCCTGATACGTATAGTGTTTTATAAGGTAATTTTAAAGATATCTGAAGCAACAATGTACTTTTCCCAATCCCAGGTTCACCGCCTAAAAGAATCATAGATCCCGGCACAATTCCACCACCTAAAACGCGATTAAGTTCGGCGTCAGTGGTGTCCATTCGGATTTCTTGAGCCGAATCAATTTCGTTTATTTTAAGGGGTTTTGGTGCTTTACTTATAGTAGTTGGTTCGCTTTTCCAAGCTACTTTTTCTTGTTTTTGTATGATTTCTTCAGCAATAGTATTCCATTCTTTACAGGAATTACATTGGCCTTGCCATTTGGCATATTGTGCGCCACAATTTTGGCAGAAAAAAGTAGTTTTAACTTTTGACATTATTTTTTTTGTGTTAAGCTTTTCATTGCATCGTATTTTTCAAACATCATGTCTTTAGTCAAGTCGCCTATCTCTTCAAGTTGCGATGCATGTTGGTATTTCTGAGCGGCTCGTTTGGCATCTCCTTGTTTTTCATACATAAGGCCTAGCTCGTAAGAAGCCAGCATTGACTTAGGATAATTTTTATCGGCGATTTCTGCTAATTTATCCAATTCATTATAGGCATTGTTTCTTAAAATTGCGGCTTCAATGGCTTTAAAATCATTTAATCGAACAGGGATTTTTAAGCCTAAATTCTTTAAAATAATATCGTATTTATTACTTAAATAATCAACATATCCAGATTGTAGTACTACAATTTTTTCTGAGAATTCTGAGGATGAAATGGGTTTGTACGCATCAAATATTTGATACAAAGCATTTGGTATGGAATAAAGAACTAAAGAATAATGGGAAGCATTATTGAATTCGTTATATTGATAATTCAGCAACGGATTGCTGACTTGTTTTATGTTGTTGTCTAACTGTTTTATTGGTTCTTTTAATTGCTTAATATCACCTGAGGCTGAAGAAAGATAATAAAAAACAGGTTGTTTTAAATTCGATAATTTTAACGGAATTCTGTTTTCCATTTCTGGGGCTAATTCAGGGCTTAATGAGATATAAGCATTAAAAAGCGGGTTGTCTTTATACAGAAAAAAGTTTAAAAATCCAGCTGTAGTATCGTGTCCTGCAATGATTCTAAATGGTGCTGTCCGGTATTTTTTTTCAATGTAAGGGAGTAGTTCACCGCCAATAAACTCAAAAAAAGCGGCTCCTTTTTTAGTTGGAAGACCATTAGTTTGGTCGAAGTTGCTGTCGGCTATTCGTTCATTGTTTCTATTTTGGCTTATACCAACAATAATTGTTTCTGGTAAGTCATCCCAGTATCCGCCATAATTTAATGCTCCATTGAATGCATCAAATAAGTATTCTCCATCTAGTAATACAAGGACAGGATATTTTTTAGTAGGATTTTGTTCGTAAGAAGCGGGTAGGCCTATTATTAGTTGTCTTGTCTGTCCTAAAGTATTGGATTTGAATGATTCTACTGTTTTTTGTGAAAAGAGCGTTGTAGTGAATAAAAGGAATACGAGTATGTTTTTCATGACTTTAGATTTTAATAATTAGAATCCGAAATAGTGTACCAATATAACACTTTTATTATTTTAAATAATACAATAAATAGGGTAAAAGCCACGACTTAATTCCTAAAATGGCTTCAGGTCATTTTGAAGCACAAGAATACTTTTCAATACACAATTGCATATTGAAAAGCATTCAAATTATTTTTATAAATTAAGTTAAGGAGTTGTCATTTTCATTTGGAAAAATAATCCAAGGTTTAAATATTTTGGCCTCTTCAAAGTCTAAAGTGGCATAAGAAATAATAATAATAATATCATCTTTTTGAACTTTTCTAGCAGCTGGACCGTTCAATGTTATTTCTCCAGAATTTTTTTGGCCTTTAATTGCATAAGTGTCAAAGCGCTCGCCATTATTAATGTTTACAATGGAAACTTTTTCTCCTTCGATGATATTAGAAGCGAGTAAAAGGGTTTCATCTATAGTAATACTACCGATATAATTTAAATCGGCACCAGTAACTTTTACTCGATGAATTTTTGATTTTAATACTTGAATTTGCATGCTACAAAAGTAAATTAATTTAATGAAATGGTGTCAATCAATCGAATATTATTGACCACTACAGCGATAAAAGCGCGGTAATTTTTGTTTTTATTTTTTCTAATGCAAGGAAGCAGCATCGATTCATCAGCTATTTGAAAGTATTCTAATGCAAAGGTCTCGTTTTTGTCAAATGCTTTTTTGACCCAGTCCGATACTTCTTTAGCACTGTTTTTTTTAAATTTGTTTTTTGCTGCTTGTAACGTTTTGTAGATCAATGCAGCCTGGTTTTTTTCAATTTCGGTAAGACGTTCATTTCTAGAGCTCATGGCGAGACCGTTTTTTTCACGGTATATTTCACATCCTATTACCTTCACCTGAAGATGGTTTTTTTCAACCATTTTTTTTACAATTTGAAGTTGTTGGAAGTCTTTTTCTCCAAAGTACGCATTGGTAGGAGATACAATTTCAAAGAGACATTTAACAATTGTCCCTACTCCATTAAAATGTCCCGGTCTAAATTTTCCTTCCATTTGATTTTCTAAACCATCAAAATCAAAACTTTGTGATAGTATTTTTCCTTCGTAAATATCGTTTACTGAAGGTGCGAACAAGATAATTTCAGAACTTAAAGAGGCAATTTTTTCAATATCTTGCTCCAAGGTTCTGGGGTATTTTAGTAAATCCTCAGGATTGTTAAATTGGGTTGGATTTACAAAGATACTGACTACCGTATTTTCATTTTCTAACAGTGATTGTTGCATCAATGAAAGATGTCCTTGGTGTAAAGCACCCATTGTTGGAACAAAGCCAATAGTGGAATTCAATGATTTAATGGATTTTAAATGGTCCATTAAAGCGGCTTTCCCATTGAAAATATGCATGTCTTTTTTATTAAAATTAAGTGCAAACATAATATATTAGTTAATAACTGCATAAAATTTTGTAATTTTGCATGGTTTTTATTACCAATAAATTAAGCAAATTACAATATGAAAGATAAGAGGATATTATACGTATCATCTGAAGTGGTGCCTTATTTGGCTGAAAACGAGGTTTCTTTAATGTCTTACGATGTACCGAAGATGGTTAATGATCAAGGTGGACAGATCCGAATTTTTATGCCGAGATACGGGAATATTAATGAAAGAAGACATCAGTTACATGAGGTAATTAGACTTTCTGGGATGAATTTGGTGGTGAATGACTTAGATATGCCATTGATTATTAAAGTGGCTTCTATCCCTAAAGAGCGCATTCAAGTGTATTTTATTGATAATGACGAATATTTCAAAAGAAAAGCAACATTTGCTGATGAAGATGGAGTCATGTTTCAAGACAATGATGAACGAGCTATTTTCTTTGCAAAAGGGGTGGTAGAAACCGTTAAAAAACTAAATTGGGTTCCAGATATTATTCATGTACATGGATGGATGGCAGCAATGTTGCCTATTTACATGAAGCATTATTACAAAAATGAAGCTTTGTTTTCAGAAACAAAAATAGTAACTTCAGTCTATGGACAATCTTTTGAAGGGACATTGGATGCTGAGATGATCAATAAAATAGGATTGGACGGAATTCCGTTAGAGGCTATTGATGATTTAAAAACGCCTGATTACGAAAGTATTATCAAAGCAACAGTACTTCATTCAGATGCGGTTATTATTGCTTCGGATAGTCTTTCTCCAAGTTTAACAAAATTTATAGAATCTTCAGGAAAACCTTTTTTACCTTTCGTGCCTAAAGATGCATTCGCAGAAGCGTATAGCAATTTTTATAAAAACGAGGTTCTGTAATTTTAACTTTTATTATTCAATATGTACAATAATTCTTTTTTTAAGAAAATTCTAATTGTTACCGTTGTTCTTTTTTTATACTCCTGTGATAAAGACTACAATACGATAGGAGATGGTTTGATAGGTGATAATCATTTTAATTTCGATAAATATAGTTCAAGTGTTATAGCTTATAATCAAAAAGTTGGACCTGTACAATCTAATAACCTTACCTTAAATGCGCTAGGTATTTTTGATAATGAAGCATTTGGCACTACTACAGCAAATTTTGCTACCCAGTTGTCCTTGGAAACTGTTAATCCAACCATTGGGAAGAATCCAGTAATAGAAAGTGTTGTATTAACTATTCCTTATTTTAGCACACTGAAATCTACCGATACAGAGGGGAATCATGTGTACGAATTGGACTCTATATACGGCGCAACGGATGCTAAAATTAAGTTAAGCATTTTTGAGTCAGGTTATTACATGCGAGATTTAGATCCTGCAGCTGGTTTTCAATCGGCTCAAATCTTTTTTACAGATCAAAACACTGATTTTGACAATGCAAAAGTAGGAAATCGACTTAATGACTTTGTTAGTAATAATAAAGAACAAAACGATGCTTTTTACTTCGATCCAGCAGAATATAAAACTTCAACTACAACTAGTGGGAAGGAGACAATAACGAGAGTTGCTCCAGGATTGCGTTTGAATCTTAACATGGATTTTTTTAAAACAAAAATCATCGAAGCGGCAGCTGCTGGGAACCTTGCAACCAATGATGTTTTTAAAAATTACTTTAGAGGATTGTATTTTAAAGTAGAAAAATCGGGATCAAGTCCAAGTGCTATGGCAATGATGGATTTTAAAAAAGGTAAAATTACAATTAAATATAAAGAAGATACGTCGACTACGGATGCAACCAGAGTGGAAAAATCTCTAGTTCTTAATCTAACCGGGAACACCGTTAGTTTATTAAATCAAAGTAATACCAATACTTCTTATGCTAATGCAACCAATTCAGCAAATATCGATAAGACACTTGGTGATGAAAAACTTTATTTAAAAGGAGGAGAAGGTTCTTTAGCAATAATTGAACTTTTTGGAAAAGATCTATACGGAGAAGATGGTTTAACAGGAAGTCCAAATGGAGTTGCTGATGAGTTAGATATTATTAGGAAGAATGGATGGTTGATTAATGAAGCTAATCTTGTTTTTCATATCGATGCGCCAGCGATGGCTAATACTATTGAACCTAGTAGAGTTTATTTGTATGACTTAAATAATCACCGCCCAATAACGGATTATTATAATGATGCAACAGCAGGGACGAATCCTAAAAATGGCAAACAAGTTTTTGGAGGTCTTTTAGTAAAAGAAGATGTTACTAACGGAAGAGGATTGTCTTATAAAATTAGAATCACTAATCAAATAAGAGGACTGATAAAGCATAAAGATTCGACTAACGTAAAGTTAGGACTTGTTGTTACTGAGGATATCAACGTTATTGCATCCAATAAATTGCGAACGGCAACAACTATTTCACAAGCGCCTAGAGCGTCAGTTATGAATCCATTAGGGACCATTATTTACGGAGGTAAATCAACAGTTCCCGTGGACAAAAGAATGAAATTGGAAATTTATTATACTAAACCTAATTAATATAAAGCTATGTGTGGAATCGTTGGATATATAGGTTATAGAGAAGCTTATCCTATCGTTATTAAAGGATTAAAAAGGCTTGAATATAGAGGGTATGATAGTGCTGGTGTCATGATATATGACGGAGAAGCTATTAAACTTTGTAAAACGAAAGGAAAAGTTGTGGATTTAGAAGCAAAAGCGGCTAAAGAAATAACGGTAAATGGGACAATAGGAATTGGTCATACACGTTGGGCTACACATGGTGTGCCAAATGATGTCAACTCGCATCCACACCTTTCGAATTCTGGGGATTTAGTGATCATTCACAATGGAATTATAGAGAACTACGCTCCACTTAAAGAAGAATTAAAAAAGAGAGGTTACATATTTCATTCTGATACTGATACGGAAGTTTTGGTAAATCTTATAGAAGAGATACAAAAAAAGGAAAATATAAAATTAGGGAAGGCGGTTCAAATAGCATTAAACCAGGTAGTTGGTGCATACGCCATCGCCGTATTTGACAAGAAAAATCCTGATGAAATAGTTGCTGCCCGTTTAGGGAGTCCATTAGCTATTGGAATTGGTGAAGGGGAATATTTTATTGCTTCTGATGCGTCTCCTTTTATTGAATATACATCAAATGCCGTTTATTTAGAAGATGGTGAGATGGCCGTCATTAGATTGCATAAAACGATGAAAGTTAGGAAAATTAAAGATGATTCTTTGGTTGATCCTTATATTCAAGAGCTTCAAATGAATTTAGAGCAAATAGAAAAAGGCGGATATGATCACTTTATGTTAAAAGAGATTTACGAGCAACCTAGCGTTATAAAAGACACCTACAGAGGAAGATTACATCCTAATGATGGAATTATCCAAATGTCTGGTGTTGAAGATAATTTAGAAAAGTTCTTAAATGCTGACAGGATAATCATTGTAGCTTGCGGTACTTCATGGCATGCTGGATTAGTGGCCGAATATATTTTTGAAGAATTTGCTAGAATACCCGTTGAAGTAGAATATGCATCTGAATTTAGATATAGAAATCCAATCATAAATAGTAAAGATGTTGTTATTGCTATTTCTCAATCGGGAGAAACTGCAGATACAATGGCAGCAATCAAATTGGCCAAAGATAATGGGGCTTTTGTTTTTGGTGTTTGTAACGTGGTGGGTTCTTCTATTTCAAGAGAATCGCATGCTGGGGCTTATACCCATGCAGGTCCTGAAATTGGGGTTGCCTCTACTAAAGCATTTACGACTCAAATTACGGTGTTGACTATGATCGCTCTGCGTTTAGCGAAAGCAAAAGAGACTTTGTCATTGTCTGATTTTCATATGTATTTACAGGAGTTAGAATTGATTCCGGAAAAAGTAAAAGAAGCATTGGAAACCAATGACAGAGCCAAAGAAATAGCAGCTACTTTTAAAGACGCTCCTAATTGTCTTTATTTAGGAAGAGGTTATAACTTTCCAGTTGCTTTGGAAGGTGCATTAAAACTAAAAGAGATATCCTATATACATGCAGAAGGATATCCAGCCGCCGAAATGAAACACGGACCAATCGCGCTAATAGATGAACATATGCCAGTGGTGGTTATCGCACCTAAACAAGGACATTATGATAAAATTGTTAGTAACATTCAAGAAATAAAATCCCGTAGTGGTAGAATTATAGCTGTAGTGACTAAGGGAGACACACAAGTTCGCGATTTGGCGGATTACGTAATTGAAATTCCTGAAACTTCAGATGCATTATCTCCATTGATTACTACAATTCCATTGCAATTGTTGTCGTATCATATTGCTGTTATGCGTGATTGTAACGTTGATCAACCAAGAAATTTAGCAAAATCAGTGACCGTAGAATAAGTCATAATAATGTATAAAAAAAAGCAAGACTCCGGTCTTGCTTTTTTTTTGTCATTATTTTTTTAAAACGTGCTTTTTTTATGATAAACCTATTTTTTTAGTTAATTTTATATGTATGCATAGTATATTTTGGTTTTTTAACAATTATTTATAGTTAATATTTAATAAATTACGATAGTGAATAAGTTAAATAGGGCTATTTTTTATGATAATTATTAAATATTTTTAACGTTTTTTTAGTAATATCAAAAATATTTGTACTTTGGCGTCATAAATCTTAAAAAATTAACCAAATGAGAGCTTATTTACTTTTTTTGTCATTGTTTTTTTGTAGCATTAGTTTTGCACAAAATTCAATTTCGGGTTCGGTTGTTGACGGTGATAGTCAACCAGTTATTGGAGCTAATGTTAAAATTGTCGGGGAAGACATCAGTTCTGTTACAGACATCGATGGAAAATTTACCTTAAAATCTTCAAAAAAACCTCCTTATGTGATTGAGGTTACTAGTGTTGGTTTTATTTCCAAAAAAGTAAGTATTTCATCAAATAATCAAAAAGTAAGTGTTATTCTTAAAGAAGAGGATAACCTACTGAATGAAATTGTTGTTTCTGCTTCTAGAACTCCAGAGCGAGTATTGGAATCTCCTGTAACTATCGAGAGAATGGGTATTGCTGATATCAAAAAATCAGCTTCAGCTACTTTCTATGATGGTTTGGAAAACCTTAAAGAGGTTCAAATGAACACGAGTAGTTTGTCTTTTAAATCAATTAACACACGTGGTTTCGCAACAGTTGCCAATACACGCTTTATGCAATTAGTTGATGGAATGGATAACTCTTCTCCATTATTAAACTTTGTGCTAGGAAACATGATTGGTGTTTCGGAGATTGATGTGCAAAGTGTTGAGCTTTTACCAGGAGCATCTTCTGCACTTTATGGTGCGAATGCTTTTAACGGTATTTTATTTATGAACAGTAAAAGTCCTTTTACTAGTCAAGGAATTACGGCTTATGCAAAATATGGTCAAACAAGTCAAAAAGCAGCGGGTTCTAACGATTATGTAGATTATGGTATTAGAATGGCTCATGCTTTTAGCCCTAAATTAGCTGCTAAAGCAAATTTCACGTACATGAGAGGTACAGACTGGTATGCTACAAACTATGATGATAAAACAAATGTAGGAAGAGATAGAAGTCATGTTAATTATGATGGAATCAATGTGTATGGTGATGAGGTTACGACAAACATAAAAGGAGTTGGACAATCACTAGCTGGTTTAGGATTAATTCCTGCATCTGCTGTTAACTTACTACCTAATTATAATGTAAGTAGAACGGGATATAACGAAACGGATCTTACAGATAACAAAGCGAGTAATACTAAAATAGATTTCTCACTTCATTACAGACCCTTTGGAAACGAAAACTTAGAAGTAATTTGGCAAAGTAAATTTGGTTTTGGTAATGCTGTGTATCAAGGAGCAAATAGATATTACTTGAATGACTTTTTTATGCAACAGCATAAATTAGAATTCAAAGGAAAGAACTTTTATGTAAGAGGGTATACTACTACCGAAGATGGTGGAAAATCATATGACATGCTTTTCACAGGGATCAACGTAAATAGAAAATGGAAAGATGATAAAACATGGTTCGGACAATATGCTGGTGCTTATGTTCAATCAACATTAGCTGGACTTACTCCGGAAAATGCTCATAAAATAGCAAGACAAACAGCTGATACAGGAAGATTAATTCCAGGTACTCCAGAATTTAGAGCTGCATTCAATGAAGTTATTGCTGGTGAAAGTGTACTTACAGGTTCTAAGTTAGTTGACAACTCAAGAATCTACCATTCTGATGCAAATTACAACTTTAAAGACATCATTAAATTTGCAGAAATTCAAGTTGGAGGTTCATATAGACAATACCAATTGAATTCTTACGGAAGAATTTATACAGATGCTGATGGGCCTATTTACTATAATGAATATGGTGCTTATTCACAATTAACAAAAAAATTGATGGATGACCGATTGAAATTTACGGGATCTGTTCGTTATGATAAATCAAAAAACTTTGATGGAAATGTATCTCCTAGAGTTTCGTTGGTATATTCTGGAGGAGAAAGCAGAAGACACAACTTTAGAGGTTCATTTCAAACTGGTTTTAGAAACCCATCTACACAAGATCAATACATTGGATTCAATGTTGGAAGCGCCATATTACTTGGTTCAGCTCCAGATAACTTAACTAGATATAGTGAAACTTTACCAGTTTCTACTGCAGTTGGACAAGCTTTGGCTGGCGGAACTACAGTCGTTATGACAGGTTTAAATGCATATAACAATTCTTATACCGCTTCTTCAGTGGGTGCTTTTAGTGCATTAGCAGCAACTAACCCAATAGCCGGTTCTGCTTTGTTAAGAAAAACAAATGTAAATTACGTGAAGCCAGAGCAAGTTAAAGCATTCGAATTAGGATATCGTTCTTTTATTAGTGATGTGTCGGTTGATATCAATGGATACTATAATATTTATAATGATTTTATTGGAAACTTAAATGTTGTAGCTCCATTTTACGGAACAGCACAAGATGCCCCAAATCCTTTAGCTGCTGATGCTGGTGCTCAATCGTTACATGCTTTACAAAACGGAAACTATAGAGCGTATCAATTGTATACTAATACAAGTGTTGAAATTAAGTCGTTAGGTTTTGGTTTAGGACTTTCTAAAAAAGTATACAGAGACTTTGAAGTAGGAGTGAACTACAACTATGCTGAGTTTAATTTTGATCAAGCAAAAGACCCAAGTTTTGAAGCTGGATTTAACACGCCAAAACATAGAGTAAAAGCTTCTCTTGGAAACGAAAAATTATTTGAAAACTTTGGATTTAATGTTAGCGGAAGATGGAACAGTGAATATTTATGGCAATCAACTATGGTTGATGGTATGATCAACGCAGCAACCGTAATCGATGCTCAAGTTAACTACAACTTTCCTAAGTTAAAATCTACATTGAAAATTGGAGCTTCAAACATTGGAGGTAAAGAATATTCTCAAGTATTAGGAGCAGGTTTAATTGGTCAACAATATTTTGCTTCTTGGACAATTAATCCGTAAGCTAATAGTATTCAATAATATAAAAAACACATAAGCAATGATAAAAAATTTCAAATGGCTACTATTGGTTTCATTGACCTTTGTAGCATGTAATAGTGATGAAGAAGTAGTAACGGTTGTGGATTCATCTGATGGATTGGCTTTAACTGCGGGATCTGCTGATTTTTCTAAATTTGTTTCTTTAGGAAACTCATTAACAGCAGGTTATTCTGATAACGCTTTATTTATAGAAGGACAAAATTCGTCCTATACAAATATAATGGCTCAACGATTTGCAACAGTTGGAGGCGGAGCTTTTAAAATTCCGTTTATGGCTGACAATATCGGTGGATTTAAAATTAATGGGACCGTGTTTTCAGGAGCTAGGTTGGCTTCTACAGGCGGTGGAGCACCAACTGCGGTTACAGGTACTCCGTCAACTGAAATATTGACATCTATCGCTTCAGGAGGTCCATACAACAATTGTGGTGTACCAGGGGCTAAAAGTTTTCACTTGTTGTCTCCTACTTATGGAAGTGCAGCAGGAATTGCTTTAGGAACAGCTAATCCATATTACGTGCGTTTTGCACCTAACGGTACCACTTCTGTTTTGTCTTACGCAATGTCTCAAAAACCAACCTTCTTTTCGCTTTGGATAGGGAACAATGATGTGTTAGGTTACGCAACAACAGGAGGAGATGGAACAAATCCTATAACGCCTTCAGCAGGAGCTGCAGGTTTTGGTTTTGATGCAACTTATGATGCATTGGTAAATACTTTAACTTCTGGAGGAGCAAAAGGAGTTGTTTCAAACATTCCATATGTAAATACAGTGCCATTTTTCACGTACATCGCAACTAATCCTGTGCCGCTAAGTGCTGCTCAAGTAGGGCAGTTGAATCCATTATTTGGTGCAATGAATAGTATGTTAGCAGCAGCTGGTCAGCCAGCTCGTTTCCAGACTTTAACAGCTAGTTCAACGAATCCACTTTTAATTGCTGACGAAATGTTAGCGTATGATGCTACTGCTTTGTTTACTGCTGCTTTTCAAGGAGCTCCTTTTAATTATCCAGCAGCAACAGCAGGATTTTTAGGAAATTTATATGGTAAAGCGCGTCACGCGAGTAATGCTGCTGCAAGTAGAGATTATATCTTATTAACAGCTGGTGCAACAATCGGAACGACTAAGGCGGGTTATCCAGCTACTAATAGTACAATTGGAGTAACTTTCCCTATGGAAGACAAGGCAACTTTAACTGCTAGTGAAGTGGCTTTAGTTAAGACCGCTACAGATGCTTATAATGCTAAAATTAAAGCGGTTGCGACTGCTAAAGGATTGGCTTTTGTAGATTCAAATGCTTTAATGAGTCAAGTGGCTTCTACGGGATTGTCTGCTAATGGATTTACAGTAACTGGTGCTTTTATAACAGGTGGAGGTTTTTCTACAGATGGTGTACATCCTTCTCCAAGGGGTTATGCTATGATTGCTAATAAATTCATTGAAGCGATCAATTTAAAATACGGTTCAAATATGAAAGGAGTTGATCTAGGGAATTATAGAATATTGTTTCCAAAATCACTTTAAGGTTTTATAAATTAATTTACATAAAACCATCCCTATTTGGGGTGGTTTTGTATTTTTATTCGGTTTGTATTTTTATTTCTGTTTTTAAAAACAGGATGATTAAGAGAGTCTTTAATTATTTATATAAAAAAATATTGATTTTTTATTTTAAAAAATTATCTTTGCACTCTGAAAAAAGAGTTTAATCGATAAGTTTCGGTTATCCATATTTCATAAACCTAAATAGCTATTTAATAAATACATAAGTAATGTCAAAAGTAATAGGAAAAGTTGCGCAAATCATTGGCCCAGTAGTTGATGTAGTTTTCAACGGTAAAGATGTTGAACTTCCAAAAATTTATGATTCATTAGAAATCACAAAAAAAGATGGAACTTTATTAGTTCTTGAAGTACAATCTCACATTGGTGAAAACACCGTTCGTACCATTTCGATGGACTCAACAGATGGTTTGAGTAGAGGTTATGAAGTAGTTGGAACAGGAAATCCAATTCAAATGCCAATTGGTGCAGATGTTTACGGACGATTGTTCAACGTAATTGGTGATGCAATTGATGGTTTACCTGAATTGCCAAAAACAGGTGAAAACGGAATGTCAATTCACCGTCAAGCTCCAAAATTCGAAGATTTATCAACTTCATCAGAAGTTTTATTCACAGGTATTAAAGTTATCGATTTAATTGAGCCTTATTCTAAAGGGGGTAAAATTGGATTGTTCGGTGGTGCTGGTGTTGGTAAAACAGTATTGATCCAAGAGTTGATCAACAATATCGCAAAAGGTCACGGTGGACTTTCAGTATTCGCAGGAGTAGGAGAAAGAACGCGTGAAGGGAATGACTTACTTCGTGAGATGTTAGAGTCAGGAATTATAAAATACGGTGATGAATTCATGCACTCTATGGAAAATGGAGGATGGGATTTATCTAAAGTAGATTTACCAGGAATGAGAGAGTCAAAAGCTACTTTCGTTTTTGGACAAATGAATGAGCCACCTGGAGCTCGTGCACGTGTGGCACTTTCAGGATTGTCTATTGCTGAATATTTCCGCGATGGAGCAGGATCTGACCAAGGAAAAGATGTATTGTTTTTCGTAGACAATATCTTCCGTTTTACACAAGCAGGTTCTGAGGTTTCGGCACTTTTAGGTCGTATGCCATCTGCAGTAGGATACCAACCAACATTAGCTACAGAAATGGGAGCGATGCAAGAGCGTATCACATCTACAAATAAAGGATCTATTACATCTGTACAAGCGGTTTACGTACCTGCGGATGATTTAACTGACCCGGCACCAGCAACAACATTTGCTCACCTTGATGCTACTACGGTATTGTCTCGTAAGATTGCTGAGTTAGGGATTTATCCAGCGGTTGATCCATTAGATTCAACTTCTCGTATCTTAACACCACAAATTCTTGGTAATGATCATTACGATTGTGCACAAAGAGTGAAAGAAATTCTTCAAAAATACAAGCAATTACAGGATATTATTGCAATTCTTGGTATGGAAGAATTATCGGAAGAAGATAAATTATCTGTTTCTAGAGCACGTCGTGTTCAACGTTTCTTATCTCAACCTTTCCACGTTGCTGAGCAATTTACAGGATTAAAAGGTGTTTTAGTAGATATTAAAGATACCATTAAAGGATTTAATATGATTATTGACGGTGAATTAGATCACCTGCCTGAATCAGCTTTTAACCTTAAAGGAACTATTGAAGAAGCGATCGAAGCTGGAGAAAAAATGTTGGCAGAAGCATAATCTATTTTGAATGTTGAATTTTGAATTATAAATTAATTTAAAATCTAAAATTTAAAATTTAAAATAAATAAAAAATGATTTTAGAAATAGTATCACCAGAAGCTTCATTATTCAAAGGAGAAATCACATCAATTGCTGTACCTGGCGTGGATGGAAGTTTTCAAGTTTTAAATAATCACGCTCCAATTGTTTCCATACTTCAAAAAGGAACAGTAAGTATTACTGCACCGGATTTTAAGTTTAACAAAGAAACAGCAGGTTTATTCTCGAAAGTAAACGATCAGAATTATACCCTTGCTATTGCTTCAGGGACAATTGAAATGAAGGACAATAAAGTAATTGTATTAGTTGACTAAATACATTTAATTACAAATAGAAAGCCGAAACTGTGAAGTTTCGGCTTTTTTTATTGCGTTTTTTTTAATGGGTATGAAAGTATTTGTATTTCTAATTCAGAATTTAATAAAAACACAATTTAAAGTATTTAAACAGAAATATCTGTTATATGGCGATTAAGTTCAGTAAATCAAATTAGTTTTAGTAGAATTGGATGGATGATAGCTTTGTTTCTTTTCTAATTATAAGAATCGGTGGCTTATAATATACCACCGCCAGTTCGAACGATGTTTTAAATGTCAATTTTGTTAAAAGTGAAGTATGGAGTCCAAGCTTTGAATTTTCTAATAAATTTTTAAAACATATCATTTGCATCCTATCGTGTCTATTTCGTGTTTATTGGGGTTGATTTTGCCATTGATAATTCTGTATTATAACAAAGGGTATTTGTCAGCCAATCGTTATTTGGCCTGTTTTTTATTTTTTATTTCTTTGTATGTTTTAGAAGATTTTGTGTTTTTTTATAGTAAAATTAGTTCGAGGATAGCTTTTGCAACGACTACTCATTCCTTTTTTTATTTAATTGGTCCTTTTGCTTTTTTTTACATTAGGAGTATTTTAAGAGATAGGAGTGATTTAAGTGAAGGAGATTATTTGCATTTTTTGTTTTATGTTGTTTCTTTTATTGGCTATTTTCCTTACTTTCTCACCAGTTGGGACTATAAGCTTTTAGTTGCTCAGAATATTATGAGTGACCATTGGGACATTTCGCAATTCCATTTAAACCTATTCATCCCTCATAAGCTTGATCAAATTTTAAACGTACTGCATAGCTATTTTTATGTCAGTTGGCTTTGGTTTTTAGTATTCTATTATAGAAAGCGAACCAATTTATTTACGGTACAAACCAATCAATACAAGCTGATACGGAACTGGGTAGTTGTTTTTGTATCAATATATACTATAACTACTTTAAATTTTACTGTTGCCATTGCTAATAATTGGTTATACGACGATAAATCTGTATTTCTGGAGCGGGCTAACGAAGCTTTGATTTTTGCTTCTATTATATATATTGCTATGAATATGATCGTTATGTTTTTTCCACATATTATGTATGGTTTGCCAATAGATATGACACTTGATGGAACTAGTTCTAAATTGTCAAAGACGAAGGCAGTCTATATTAATAAGCAGGAGGCATTGATATTCAGTGTTCAAGATCATGATTTAACGAATACTGTAAAAACAGAACTTCAATTATTTACACCAAAATATATAGAGAGTATTAAGTCTTCTCTAGATAATTGTATAGAAAGCAAAGTCTATTTGAATATAGATTTTAAGCTTTTGGTTCTTTCCAAAGAGTTAGGGATTCCTGCACACCATTTAACCTATTTTTTTAACGAAATAGTAAAGGTGTCTTTTTCCGAATGGCGCAATGGCCTGCGAATTACCTATGCAAAAGAGCTCCTTAATGAAGGGGTTGCAAACATGATTACTTTACAAGCACTTTCCTTACAGTGTGGTTTTTCTTCTCAAAGTACCTTTATTAGGGCATTTAAAAATGTAACAGGAAATCCTCCCAGTTATTATATGAAATCTATCAAAGTCCAGTCTAGTAATGAAGTCATTTAAAAGCTAATTAATAAATTCATTTTTTGGTTTTGGCAGTTTAACTCTCATAACTGCCGCCAATATCGAGTATTACATTTAATTTTCAATACTTTAAGTTGTAAAATTTGCAGTTCAAATTAGCCGTGCAATACTTTTCATTTTTAAAAATGCAAAGTATTGCACGGCTAATTGTTTGTTTTTAATGTGTATAAAAACTTGATTTGTATTTTAGGATCTCTATGGGCAGTCAGGACTTACGGTGTACTCCATTTCGACTTAGCTTATAAAAAAGCAATTTCTATAAAAATAGTTTATAGAATCTAATTATCTAAGACATGAAAAACAGAACGCTACTAACAATGCTTTTATACTTTTTTCTTATGCAAACCTATGCACAAAATGCTTCTCGAGCACTATTAGTACGCTCAACTGTTGGGGTTTCAGGTTCCACTGAAATTCTAAAAAGCCAAAATGTAGATTATGTAGTGCAACAAAGCATTGGACAAGCGAGTGTGATAGGAACCTTTTCTATTGGGAATTTAACAGTGCGTCAAGGTTTTATTCAGCCTAATGTGTGGGCGAAAATAGTAAACAAAAAAATTCCAACAGACTTAGAAGTTGTTGTTTATCCAAATCCTTTTGTGGAAAGTATCTCGCTGCTATTTCACGAGAACGTTACGGATAGAGTGAAGGTCGAAATTTATGATTTGGTAGGCAGGTTAATCTTTGCAAATAGCTATGCTCCAAGTCAAAATATAAATGTAATACTTAGTAATGTTCCTGTGGCGAATTACATCCTAATTATACAAGCTAATCAAAAGCAGTCCATTAAAAAGATTTTAAAAAAACAGTAATTATTTAAAAATAGAAATAGGATCACCAAACAATTAAGTCAAATGAAAAACTACTTTTTATTATTCGTATTGCTAGTTAGCAGTACCGCTATAAAAGCGCAGCAAATGTATCTAGAGGCAGGAAAAACGGCTTCTGTGTTTGATTATCAGAATTCCCAAGGAGAAACGCTTCAAAATCTCCAAGCGACTAGCCATAGTTTTATGGCCATGGGTTATAGAGGTCGATTAATTTCTACGCAAAAAATCAAGGGTTCATTAGGACTTCGTTATGCGGGTTATGGGGCTATTGGCAGTGATGATCAATTTGGAAATTTTATGCAATGGGATGTTAATTATTTAGAGCTGGTTGCGGGTTTAGATCACCCTATTTTTTCAATAAAAAAAGCTACCGTTTATATAAAAGGGAATGCGTCCCTAGGTTTTTTAGTGCAGGGGTCGCAAACCGTAAACAATACAGTTATAAATTTAAAAAAAATAGAGGAGTTCGATAAGCCTTTAATCGATTTTCGATTGGGAGGAGGGATCTCTCATCCTATTTCAGACAATCTTTCTTTTTATGTACAATACATGTATGGGAAAAGTTTGGTTTGGGTAACCAAACCTGAAAAATTGAGAATTGGGAGTAATAATATAAGTTTTGGGTTGCTAGTTAACCTATCTAATAATGTAAAATAAGTGTAATATGAAAAAATTAGTATTATTAGCAATAGTTTTATTAGCAAGCATTCAAATTAGTGCTCAAACCGACGGGATGAGTTATCAAGCAGTAATTCTAAATCCAAAGGCTCAGGAAATTCCTGGAGCTGATGTAAGTGGAAATGTTTTACCAAATAAATCATTATCTGTTCGTTTTACCATAACTAGTTCAGCAGGAAGTGTCGTATATCAAGAAGTTCACAATACAGTTACAGATGGATATGGAATGATTAATTTGGTCATAGGGCACGGTTCTTTTCCATCGGGTGATTTTACAGAAATTGTGTGGGATGGAGATAGAAAAGATTTAAAGGTTGAAATTAATCTCGATGGGAATTATAACCTTTTGAGTAATCAAATGTTGCTTTTTATCCCTTATGCCTATCATAGGGATGTAATTGCGAGCGGTGATTTATTGGTGGCTGGGAAGGTTGGTTTTTCTGATAACTTGGTTGTGGATGGAACGACTGATTTGAATAAAACCTTATCTGTAAACAATGGGAGTGCTTCAAACTTATCAGGTGTATTAAAAGTTGATGGAGCAACGGATTTGAATAGTTCTTTAGCTGTGAATAATGGAAGTGCTTCAAACTTATCAGGTTCATTAAAAGTAGATGGAGCAACGGATTTGAATAGTTCCTTATCTGTAAAAAATGGAAGTCCTACTATTTTAACAGGAATACTTAAAGTAGATGGAGCAACTACATTAAATAATACTTTAACAATAGCCAATGCCAAACCGTCGCATTTAACTGGATTGTTGAGAGTGGATGGCGCAACGACTATTGATGATGATTTAATTGTTACTGGAACAACTACCTTAGAAGATTTAAATATTAAGAAATTTAATGTAAAAACGAACAATACTGCTCATGTAGCATCATTCGAAAATACCAATGACGGGGATGGTGACGGTATTATTATAAAATTAGGTAGAGCACGAGCGAGTGATGGTTTGCCTGATGTTGGTCAGTATGAGGAAAATGCTGATGCAGCTAGTATGACAAAATACAAGCAATTATTAAGTGCAGAAACTAGTTTATCTCAAAAAGGAGTGCTTATTGGTGAAATTGCTATTGAAATGGCGAAGGAAGAACTTAAATTTATTGCAGGTTTAGCCGTAGGAATAGGAAATAAAATAATTAACTTTTTAAATGTGGAAATATTGAGAAAAATTGGATGGGATGATGTTGATCCTTTATGGGAGTTAATGGTTGCTCTAAATAATGAGTGTGATCTCTGTGTTCCAGATGATTTTACGGATTGGCTTAAAGGAAAGTTAGTTATTCCAGGGTTTCAATTTCCAGATTTTCCATCAATTGATTTATCAGATTTTGGTATAGTGGAAGTAGACATAACAAAAGTATCTTTTTGGGGAGTTCCAGCTATTCAATTAGGAGATATAGTAAGCAATCCTTTAAATAATAAAAATGAGTTTATATCGTTCGCCGATAAAAATAGCCAGCGAATGGGTGCTATTAAAGCGCAATCTGTTGAAAATTGGACATATAATTATTTAAATCCAGTTTTTATTTATCAATTAAAGTCAGCTTTTACAAGTACAACGTTCGATAAAAAACATTCTAGATGGCATTTTCAAGATCTTATCTCAGATGCATTAACTTCATATAAAAATATTGGAGTAGAGTACAGCTCCGGGAATGGGGATTATGCGGAATGGTTAGAACGAATAGATGTTAAAGAAGCCATCGGAACAGGAGACATTGTTGGAGTTAAAGGAGGGAAGATAACTAGAGATTTAACTGATGCAGAGCAAGTGATGGCAGTTTCAGAAAGACCCATTGTTCTTGGAAATACGCCGCAAGAAGGCAAGGAATATTTAGGAAACAATATTGCGTTTATGGGGCAAATTCCTGTAAAAGTAATGGGAATTGTGAATGCAGGGGATTATATCGTGGGTAAAGGAATTGTTAAAGGATATGGGGTTGCGATCAATCCGATAGACATGACCATTGATGATTTTAAAATGACCGTAGGGAGAGCGTGGGATTCTAATTTAAACGCAGGACCTAAAATGGTGAACACAGTAATTGGTATTCATAATGGCGATTATATCAATATTTTAAAAAGATATGAAGCAAGGTTTAATGAATCAGAGTCGCGTTTGCAATCTGTTGAGGCTAAGGTGGATGTGTTGACTGATTTTATTACTAAAAAATCGTTTTAAATTTTAATATTCAATAATGAAGAGCACACTATTACTAATTTTTATTTGCGTTCCATTTCTTTTGTTCAGTCAACAAAAAAAGGATTCTTTGGTAGGAACTGTCGATAAAGAAAAAACGGAATTACAAAATTGGTTAAAGTTTTTAAGCGAGAAAGGAATTGAAAAAAAGGGAGATTCTATTGTTGTAAGTGAAGAATATTTAAGAGTATTAAATGATAATCAATATAGATTAATTGTTTATCCTAAAAAGTACAGTTGGGAAATAGTAGCCGCTCTTATTAAGTTAAAACAATTAAAAATAACATTTTGGCAGCTTATTAATTTGTATTCTTCAAATGAAGAAAATAAAGAAACAGTGCTAAAAACCATCGTTATGTATGACCGTGTGTTTCCAATGGATACGATGCTGGTCGCCGCATTTAACACCTATATTTATTTAGACCCGGAAGTTAGCGTTATAAAAAACGGGGATTCAGAAATTACAAGACCAGATATTTTAGAAGAAAAACTTAGGAATTTAAATGAAATTATTAATTATATGAAAATATACAAAGAACAACAAAAAGCACTCGCTGAAAAGGAACAACATTAAACAGAAGTTATAGAATGAGTAGTATTTAAAAAGGTTTGGTATTAGCCAAACCTTTTTTAAATTTAAAATATTAAATAATGTCCTCCTTCTTTTTAATAAGCTTATATACTAGATAAAATGTTGCAATTAGAGCCAACCCAAAAATAAATTTTAAATCAAATGTATTGTTGTAAAATAAGGCTAAGCTTATTTGTAGTAGGAAAAGTATGATTCCGATGATAGTTTTTTTCATGATTTAAAATAATGGAGTTAAATAATCTGCTAATAATCCAGTTCCGATTCCAAAGAGAAATGTAATTGCTATTAATAATGTTGGTATTTTATAGCCGCCTAATTTTTCTTTCGTTAAAACTACAGTAAATAAACCGTAAGAAGGTGCTGTAAACAACATGGCTGCAATGACTCCATTGGTAAAGCCAAGTTGCAATAATATGGTTCCTAATAAAATTTCGAATAATACAGGAACGGATAGCATTGTTCCAATAAAAGAAACAATAATTAAGATGGCAATTGGATTGTAA
>CAWURM010000001.1:0-2756 GCA_963924965.1 uncultured Flavobacterium sp. | reverse complement strand
ACCATTGTGCTTGACGACGCAAACTTCCGGTAGCAATAGTTCCTGATGCGTTAAGAAAATCAAGATTGCCTTTATGCACTAAAATATCAAGTGTATTGGCTCTTTCAAGAACCGCAGCTTGCACAATTCCTATAGGCAAAGCCGTAGGAACATCTTTCATGGAATGCACTGCAATATCTACATCACCATTGATCATGGCTACATCTAGCGTTTTAGTAAAGATTCCGGTAATACCCAATTCGTAAAGTGGCTTATCAAGTATAATATCTCCAGTAGATTTAACCGCAACAATTTCAGTTTTATACCCTAAATCGTTTAATTTTCTCTCTACAGTATGTGCTTGCCAAAGTGCAAGTTCACTATCTCTCGTTCCTATACGTATTGTTTTTTCAGCCATTTTTATATTTTGATTTCAAAAAGGTTCCTTTACAATTAAAACCATTAAGAAATATTGTAATCTATTTTTACTTAAATATCGTACACGAATTGTAAGAGTTTAAGTCGTTTCTTTATTAATCCATTTTTCTATAGTAGGAGCTACATAGTTTTTCATTTTATGAAGTAAATCCTCTATATCTGAACTTACCAAAAGCATTTCCTTATTAACACTTTTTAAAAAACCGTTGTCTACCATGTTATTTAATAACATAATTAATGCATCATAAAATCCATTAGTGTTTAAAATGGCTATTGGTTTTTTGTGAAGTCCTAATTGAGCCCAAGTGAGCATTTCAAAAAGTTCTTCGAGTGTACCAAAACCACCCGGTAAAGCAATCACGCCATCGCACAATTCATTCATTTTCAGTTTTCGATCGTGCATGCTTTCCACGATAATTAATTCTGTCAAACCTAGATGTGCAACTTCTTTAGCTCTTAAGAAATCAGGCAGCACGCCTATCACTATCCCTCCTGCACCTAGAGCGCCATCTGCTACTGCTCTCATGAGACCAACATTAGATCCACCGTAAACGAGTTCTATTTTTTGTTTTGCTAAAGTTTGCCCAAGCAATGTTGCTTGCTCCATAAGAGTCCCATCGCTTCCCGCACTTGAGCCACAAAAAACCGTAATTCTCTTCATTAAAAATTATCTGTAAATGATTTAAAACTGTAAACTGTAACTACTATCTCCTGCTATTTTGCCGCTAAACCTATTTTAAAAACCTTCTCAATCCATTCAATACTTTCATCGACCATGGTGTCATCGTCTTTTAAATGATTGGCAAACTGGGTGGTAATTTTTTGAATGATTCTAGCGCTAATAATTTCAGCTTGCTCTTCATTGAAATCGGCTATTTTTTTACTTTGAAAGTTTAATTCCGATTTTTTCATTGCGTTCAACTTTTCCTTTAAAGCATGAATAGTTGGAGCAAATTTGCGGCCTTTTGTCCACACATTAAATTCTTCTTTGATTTCTTCAATGATAGCTTCGGCTGCAGGAATATGGTTTTTTCTGTTTTCTAACGTTTCATCTGTTAGTTGAGACAAATAATCCATGTGAATCAATGTTACTCCTTCCAACTCCTCTACATCTGCATTTACGTTTTTCGGAATCGAAAGATCCAAAATCAATAACGGCTTTTTCAAGTTTAAAATAGCCTTATCTACTGTAGGATTTTGCGCTCCAGTTGCTACAACCACAACATCAGCTTTTCGTAATTCTAAATGCAACTCCGAGTAATCTTTCACAATTAAATTTAGCTTTCCAGCTAATTTCTCGGCCTTGTCCTTCGTTCTGTTGATTAGTGTGATGTGCTCGTTCTTGGTATGTTTCACCAAGTTTTCACAGGTGTTTCTACCAATTTTACCAGTACCAAATAAAAGGATGTTCTTATTCCCAATATCCTCAACATTTTTGATAATATATTGTACCGCAGCAAAAGAAACCGAAGTCGCTCCTGAACTAATTTCTGTGTCGTTTTTGATTTTTTTACTGGCTTGGATTACAGCATTTACTAATCGTTCCATGAACGTATTAGCAAGTCCCATCGCTTTTGACTGCGTAAAACTAGATCGGATTTGAGATATGATTTCAAAATCTCCAAGGATCTGACTGTCTAAACCTGTCCCAACTCTAAAAATATGACCTATGGCCTCTTGATTCTTATAAACGAAACCTACTTTTTGAAATTCTTCAACACTTCCATTACTGTTTTCACAAATCAATTTTATCAATTGAAAAGGATGTTCAGCATAGCCATAAATCTCAGTACGGTTACAGGTTGAAGTTACGATTAAACTCTCGATACCTTCGACTTTAGCCTGTTCCAGCAATCGTGTTTTTGCTAAAGTATCCAAGCTAAATTTACCCCTCATCTCGGCATCCGCCTTTTTGTAGCTTAGTCCAACAGAATAAAAATAGTGATGCTTTGCAAGGTTATTGTTTTCCATATAAATACTTTTCCAGAAAGTGCAACAAAATTATTACTATAGTCTTTATAAAAGTAACGCTAGAAGTACTATTTGTGTCGCTCTATGTTTTTTTATTTCTAAAGTGTACCAAATGGACAAAAAACGTTATTTTTGTAATGAAATCAAGTTGTATAACTAAAATAATTTAGAACAATTCTAAATAATTGCAACAGATACACATCCTATTATTAGAAAAAAAATGTCGCTATGGGGTCACAAGAAATTATAAAAATAGAAGATGATTTTACCCTAATTCGTTTTCAAAACGACAGTGCCGAATCATTTAACGCCCAAAGGGAAGTCAGCAATGGCTTGATTCAATTTCATTTTGGATTAAAAGGAAGTGC